>HF998239.1 GCA_000433255.1 Coprobacillus sp. CAG:605
CTCCCACTAAACCTTAATAAAATAAAAATAAAGAACAATTTTTGTCCATAAAAAATAAAGCATAAAGCTTTAAGAAATTCCTATTGTAAAAAAAGAATCTATCTTACTTGATAAATTCTTCAATTTCTTCTCTAGACATAAAGCCAATATTTTTCTTTGCTTCAACACCATCTTTAAAAAGAATTAGAGTTGGAATTGACATAATACCATATTCACGAGCAATATCAGGGTATTCGTCAGTATTAACTTTTAAAATATTAAAGTCAACATCTTCTAGAACACGACCCATCATTTTACATGGTCCACACCATTCGGCAAAAAAATCTACTAGAACAGTGCCATTTTTAATCTCATCATGGAAATTATCTTCTTTTAAATATTTAATCATTATTTTGCCTCACTTTCATATTTTTTGATTATTTCTTCAGCCCCAGAAATCTTAATTTTATCTTTATCTACTAGCTCTTTAGCAGAATCTGGACTTATGACATGATATTTAAGTAAAATTTCAAAGGCATTCTTATTATACTCAGCAGAGTTATTTTTATAAATATCTTTTAATGAAATAATCTCTCTAATAGCCATTTCTTCGTCTTTTATTGCGTCTTTTAAGATTGGGGTATTCATTAAGATTTTATTAGCAACGACTGATTCTTCAATTATAGGGTTTAAATTACTAAAATTACTTAGAATGAATAATGCCACAAAGATTATGATGTAATATTCAATGAACCCGAATATAAGTCCTAAAATCTTAGAAAATAAACCAAAGATAATGGTTAGATTAAGGAGCTTTTCAATGATACCGGTGGCAAAGAGCACGACTTTAAGAAGAACTTCTAAGACGGAAAATACAATAAAGAATGATATTGCTTCATAAATTATGATATTTAAGACTGTAACACCTGCTAGGGCACCAGAAAAATTAAAAAATGGGAAATGCATGTACATAAACTGAGAAATTGGATCTTTTAAAGCCATGGCTAAAAATATTACTAAAAGAGTTCCAAAGAAGGAAACCGCACTTTTAATTACCCCCTTTTTAAAGCCAATAACAGCGCCAAAGATTAACAAGATTATGGTAATGCTATCTATTATTGTAATCATATTATTACTTCCTTTCTATATTAAGTATATAATATTTTTTTTAATATTAAAAGTAGTTTTTCGGTATTAGATTGTTTATTTACTTATTTAAATGGGTTGCGATAAATCTTAATCTATGGTATCTTAAACATGTGAAAGAAGTTGGAATTATGGTTGTTGTTTTTAAAGCTAGTGAAAATGTTAAAAAGAAGTTAATTGAATATTATGAGCCTTATAGGAAGGCTAAGACGCCACCCTATGCGGTTTTTCAAGCCCAGGATTTTGATACGGTAGTAACGTTATATGAATCAGGAAAAGTTATGTTTCAAGGTGCTGATGCCGATATGGCAGCTTCAATTTGGATTGAACAAGAAAGAGTTTTAAATAATAGAATAATCTCACTTGACGGTAAAGATAAAAGTAAAAAAGATAAAGAAGACGTAAAAAAGTTTTATAATATGAGTACGATTGGGTCAGACGAGGTTGGAACGGGAGATTATTTTGGACCAATTGTTGTTAGTGCGACTTATGTTTCAAAAGAAAATATTTCTTTTCTAACTGACTTGGGGGTTAGAGATTCGAAGAAGTTAACGGACGAAAAAATGATAGAGATTGCCCCAAAGATTATTAAAAAAATTCCTTATGTGACGTTTGTTTTAGACAATGCTTCATACAATAAACTTAACGATACCGATAAAAATATGAATAAGATTAAGGCAGTTTTACATAATAAGGTTTTAGTTAATTTGATTAAAAAAGGACCTTTTGATTATGAGAAAATTGTTATTGACCAGTTTGTTTATCCTAAGAAGTTCTATGAGCATATAAGTAGAGCTCCTGAAAAGATTACAAATGTGACTTTTTTAACTAAAGCTGAGGACCAAGTTATGAGTGTAGCAGCTGCTTCGATTATTAGTCGTTATGTATTCTTGAGTGAAATGAAGAAAATGAGTGAAAAGTTAGGTAAGACAGTGCCACTGGGAGCTTCTAATATGGTTGATGATTTTGCTTGCGAAATGGTTAAAAAATATGGAATGGATGTTTTAACATCTTGTACTAAGTTAAACTTTAAGAATACAGAAAAAGTTAAGAATCTGCTTTCTTAACTTTTTTTAATTACCTAAAATGAACATTTCTAGAGCTAGATATTTATCAATTTTACCGCTTTTGATTTTATAATCATAATCGCAGATAGTAAGTAGTTTATCTTCTAAGTCTTTTTTAGTAAAACTAAAAGCATTTTTCATAAGTTTATCTAACTGCCAATCAGGAATATGAAGTAAAGACATCATTTTCATACGTGATGTATTTTTAGTATATAATTCCATAGTTAATAGCATAAGACGATATTCACGAGCAATTAGATTAAATAAAGCTAAAGGTTCTACTTTTTGAGTTTTAAAATCTTTTAACATTTTATTAATGGTATTTAAATCATTTCTAACTACGGCATCAACGAATTTAAAATTGTTATCTTCTAAGGACATTGAGGTTAAGTTATGAACGGCGGTAGTTTCAATATTACAAGGATTATTATAGTACAAGAAGATTTTTTCTAAGGTATTATAAGCCATATCATAGTTATTTAAAGAGGCATTGGTAATAAATGTGGCATCATCTATTTTTAATGTGTAGCCACTTTTTTTAGCTAGGTCTACTATCCTACTAGTTATTTCTTTAGCGTATAGAGGTTTCATAACATTATAATGATATTTTTCTTTAATAATTTTGCTAATTTTTTTTCTTTCGTCAACAGTTTCACAAGTAAAAATTAAGGTTGTTAGGTCATTAGGGTGTTCTAAGTAGTCTTCTAATACTTTAGTATCTATTCCCTTGCCTTGGAAAAATGTGGCATTTTTTATAACAAGAATTTTTTCACTACTAAAAAGATCAGTGTAATTAGCTTCAGTAATTATTTCTTCTAAGGTAGTTTTATTAAAATCAATATTTTGATATTCTTTATTACCTACGATTTTATTTATTTCGTCATCAATTAAATGATAACTATTGCTTGCTATTAAGTAAATCATATTTTCTTCACCTAAGGTTATTTTATCATACAAAGCCAAAAGAAAAAAGAAGTATCGCTTCCTTTTTCCATCTATATAAACATTATATAATGTATTATATTATATGCTTAATTTCTAGTTCTTTGACTACTTCCAAAATTTTTATCAACATTTGCAAAATATTGACACAAATCAGTTTTTAGAATATCTTCAAAGCTTTTACTATTTTTCATGCCATTTTCAATGATTGCTATGATATCTTCAACTCTAACGAAACCGATATCTTTAAACCAATTTATTCCAGTTTCAATATTTTTTGAACTTGTTTTATCTTTTGCATAAATAACTGATATAGCTCGAACAAAATACTCGCAAAACATTGAATTTATATTTTGATAAACTTTAGGTAAGCCGTTTTCTATTGCCTCTTGAAATAAATATTCTTTATTTGGAATAAGTTCAAAATTTTTATCTACTGTAGGATTAACAAAATAATGAGCATATTCATGGTATAAATTAACTATTATAGATTCTCTTTTGTGTTCTAAGATACTTAAGTCTTCTCCAATTCCCTTGACCCAAAATACGCCATAATCGTCTGATGATGAAAAGCCACCATTAGCTAACATAGTTATTTTATAATCAAAAGCCACATTCTCTGGAACATTAAATAATAATGAAAACTCATTTTTTACTTTTGGCTCATTAAATTGATACAGATTATTAAACAAACTGCTAATTTTAATTAAAAATGAAGAATATTTTTGGAAAACTTGTTCAATATTTTCAGCATCATAAATTTTCTTTACTAAGGCTGCAAAATCATTGGCATTTTTTGTAGAGAAAGTATCTGGTTCACAGTTTCCTTTGTAATTAAATTCATTATCAAAGCAAAGATATAAATTAGTATAGCTGCCACAATTTTCATTATCTAAAATATAACTTTTTAATTCAGGATATTTTTTTAAATCAATTTTTTCTAATAGTTCGTTAACATATGGAAGATCATTGTATTCAACAAAATCAATATCTTCAGCTTCTTCTTTAGTAATAGTTTTATCTTTTAATTTAACGGCTAAAGCTAATGCTTCTAATAATTCTATTCTTTTATCAAACATAAACAGTTCACCTCTAATTCTTAATTTCTACTTCTTTGGCTACTTCCAAAATTTTTATCAACATTTGCAAAATATTGACACAAATTAGTTTTTAGAATATCTTCAAAGCTTTTACTATTTTTCATGCCATTTTCAATGATTTCCACTATATCTTCGATTCTAACAAAGCCAATTTCTTTACCATATTCAATTTCTTTGTCTATGCTCTTTTGACTCACTTTATCTTTAGTATAAATAATTGATAAAGCTCTAACAAAGTATTCATAAAAAATTGTTATTATTTTTTGATAAGGTACAGGAAGACCGTTTACTAGTGATTCTTGAAATAAGTATTCTTTATTGGGGATAAGCTCAAAATTTTTATCTACTATAGGATTAGCAAAATGATGAGCAAATTCGTGATATATAGTGATTAAAATAGACTCTCTTCTATTTTTTAAAACATCTAGATTAGCACCAATACCTTTAACACAAGCTAGTTCATTGCCCTTTGTTGACGAAAATCCTCCATTAGCTAATATAGTAATTTTAGAATCAAAAGTTACATCTTCTGGCACATCAAATAGTAATGAATATTCTTCTCTTACTTTTTGCTTATCAAACTTGTATAGATCGTTATAAACTCTACTTATCTTAGTTAAAAATGGATTATATTTAACAAAAATCTGTTCAATATTTTCAGTATCATAAATCTTCTTAACTAAGTTGGCAAAATCACTAATATTTTTGGAACTAAATGCTTTAACCTTACAATTACCTTCATAATTAAATTCATCATCAAAATATAGATGCAATTCTGTGTACACACTGCAATCATTTATGTCTAGTACATAACTTGTTAATTCAGGATATTTTTTTAAATCAATTTTTTCTAGTAACTCGTTAACATACGGAAGATCATTGTATTCAACAAAATCAATACCTTCTGCTTCTTCTATAGTAATGCTTTTGTCTTTTAGTTTAACCGCTAGAGCTAATGCTTCTAATAATTCTATTCTTTTATCAAACATAAACAGTTCACCTCTAATTCTTAATTTCTACTTCTTTGGCTACTTCCAAAATTTTTATCAACATTCGCGAAATATTGGCATAAATCTGTTTTTAGAATATCTTCAAAATTTTTATTATTTTTCATGCCATTTTCAATGATTGTTATGATATCTTCAACTCTAACAAAACCAATAGAGCTAAACCAATTTATATCATTTTTAAGTCCTTCATCACTAACTTTACCTTTAGCATAAATAATTGATAAGGCTCTAACAAAAGATTCATATAATACAGGCTTTATATTTTGATAAGTCTTAGGTAGATTATTATCAATAGCTTCTTGTAGTAAAAAGTCTTTGTTAGGAATAATTGAGATATTTTTATCTACTATAGGATTAACAAAATAATGAGCAAATTCATGATATAAGTTAACTATAGAGTACTCTTTTTTATACTTTAAGACTTTTAAATTATCCCCAATGCCTTTAATACAAGCTAGTTCATTGCCATTTGAAGCAGAAAACCCACCATTAGCTAATATAGTTATTTTAGAATCAAAAGTCACCTCTTCTGGTACATTAAATAATAAGGAATACTCTTCTCTTATTTTTTGCTTATCAAATTTATAAATATCATTATAAACTCTACTTATTTTGATTGAAAGTTGATAATATTTTGCAAAAACTTGTTCAATATTTTCACTATCATAAATTTTCTTAACTAGATTGGTAAAATCACTAATATTTTTTGAGTTAAAAACTTCTAAATTGCAGTTTTTCTTATAATTAAATTCATTATCAAAGTAAAGATATAAATTAGTGTAATAAGCACAATCTTTTATATCTAAAATATATTTTTTTAACTCAGAATATTTTTCTACATCAATTTTTCCTAGTAGCTCATTAACATATGGAATATCATTGTATTCAACAAAATCAATACTTTCTGCAGCTTCTTTTGAAACTGTTTTATCTTTTAATTTAACGGCTAGAGCTAGTCCTTCTAATAGTTCGATTCTTTTATCAAACATGTTCATAAAATAATTCACCTTCTTTTGCTTATGTAGTTGATATTTTATCACAATTATTTATATTTTCAAGTCTTTTTGTCGCTTTTAGTCAACAAAAGAGAATATGCTTAGAATATTATTATTTTTACTATTTGTTTTATTACACAAGTTCATATTCTCTAGCAATTATACTAGCATCAGAGCAATATTTAATTACATATTCATTGTCTTGCTTACAAATAATGACTCCTACTGTATCATTTTCTTCAATAGTTTTTATATTTTTATCTATATAATTCATATAAGTCATAATCTGACCAGTATGTTCCTTCTTAAGTTCAGTTACTTTTAATTCTACAACTACATAACACTTGTGTTTAATATTATAAAGCAGTAAATCAATATAATTATATCTATCATCTAATTTGATCTTATATTCGTTATCGACAAAAGTAAATCCATTACCTAATTCTTTTAAAAATGTAGGAATGTCCTCAAGTATTAACTTTTGCAGTATTTTTTCAGATATAATTTCTTTTTTATTACTATTTCTAATATGAATAGGATTTTTAACAAAGTCTGTTATTCTTATATCATCCCTACTTTTCAATTTATTTCTTACATCTACTGGTATTCTTTCGTACTCATTAGATTTTATTTCTTAATTGTCTAACATCTAAATTATAGACTTCACATTGATTGACATAATATTCTATTTTATTTATATCATCAAATGATAACATTTCATACCAATGACTCCATGTTAACTTTCCCGACATTGTCGGGACTTTTTCAATTATTATATAAAATTGTTTGATTTTATATAATAATGATGGCGTATATTTTTTACCAAATTTATTTGTTAATCTTTTAGAATAGTCTTTTATTACATTTTTTCCATACTTAGTATCTACATTTTTAAGTAGTTTTCCAACTTCTAAATATGTTTTTATTTTTTCCTTTGCTTTTGAATAATCTTTTATATTTTGACATATTTCATGATTTAATATCTTGTTTTCTATTTGGCAATATGTTTTATCTATTTCTTCTATCATATCTACTCCTTTCTATGGACTATAAGTCTCAATTTTAAATTTATTATTTTCAATTTTAACTAAAATACGACCGTCGATATCAGTTATATATATTTTAGAATATTCTAAAGTACTTAGTACTTCCTTATTAGGATGACCATAAGAATTATCTGAATTTAAATACTCAATTTGACTTTTTATGATTTTTTTCTTTATTTTTTCCAACTTAATTAAATCTCTCAACTCTTCAACATTTTTAAATATGTTATCACATCCTATAAATGTTATATCATACTAATTCATATTCTCTAGCAATTATTCTATCATCAGAACAATATTTAATTACATACTCATTGTCTTGCTTACAAATAATAATACCAACTGTATCATTTTCTTCTACTGTTTTTATATTTTTATCAATATAATTCATATAAGTCATAATTTGACCTGTATGTTCTTTCTTAAGTTCAGTAACCTTTAATTCTACTACTACATAACACTTGTATTTAATATTATATAAAAGTAGATCTATATAGTTGTATCTATTACCTAATTTAATTGGATATTCACTTTTTATAAAAGTAAACCCTATTCCTAATTCTTCTAAAAAGTCTTCAATATCTTCTAGAATTAGTTTTTGTAATATTTTTTCTGATAATATATCATATTTATTATTATTCTTAATCTTAATTGGATTCTTTACAAAGTCAACTACATTTTGTTTGTCTTGATTTAGCAATTTATTTTTTGTAAATTCAGGAAGCCTTTCATATTCATTAGACTTTATCTTTTTTCTTAACTGCCTTATTGATAAATTATTTAATTCAGCTATTTTAACATAGTATTGAAATTTATTATCATCAAACCAAAGAATTTCACAATAGTGACTCCAACTTAATTTGGCAGACACTGTCTGCCACTTCTGAGATACTTTATAAAACTGCCTCATATTTCTTAAATTTCTTTGACTATATCCTGAGCCAAACTCTTCAGTTAATTTTATTGAATACTCTTTAATAATACTTTCTCCATATTGATTACCCGCAGCTAGTAATAACTTACCGACATTATAGTAAGTATTTAAATCACTTTTATTAATTGAATAACTTTTAACTTTTCTATTTATTTCATTATTTATTAATTCATTTTTAATTTCATTATAATAGTTCATATTACTCCTTTCTATGGACTACATGTCTTAATCTTTAATTTATTATTCTTAATCTTAAACATAATACTACCATCTTGATCTGTTCTATATATTTTTGAATCTTTTAAATTTTCTAATACTTCTTTATTGGGATGACCGTATCTGTTGTTTTTGCCAACACTTATAATACTGTACTTAGGCTTAATCTTAGTAATAAATTCTTTACTAGAAGATGTTTTAGAACCATGATGTCCAATTTTTAATACATCAATAACAGATATATTATATTTATTTAATATGTCTTCCTCTTTCTCTACTCCTGCGTCTCCCATAAACATAAATTTATAATCATTTAGTTTTGCATAAATGACATTACTATTATCGTTTTCGTTATCATATTCACCACTATTTAAGAAATATAATTTAATGGGTGATATATCCAACTGGTTAATACATTTGGAATATTTTATATGTTTCTTATCTAAGAGAGTTATTAAATTTTGTTCTAACTCATTAAGAGATCCACAATTTAAAATGACATTCCCTACTTTGAAATTATTAACTATATTAAGACTTTCACCCATATGATCGTAATCGCCATGGGTGGTAATTAGAGTATTTATCTTACCTATATTAATGCTTTTTAAGAAAGTTATGATGTTATTACTTATATGGTATTCGTTTGGAGGAAATTCGTTATAACTAACACTTTTCTTACCTCCGGTATCAATTAATATAGCTTTTCTACTTCGAGGACTTATAAGTAAAATAGAGTCACCTTGACCAACATCAAGATAGTAGACATAAAAATTATTATCGAAGTTAAAAGATAATTTATACCCAAGTAATAAAATTATTAGAAAAATAACACATCTTTTTTTCTTGGCTTTAAAAATAAGATAAATAATAAAGTAATAGCTAATAATTAGAAACCAAGGCATTTTAGGGAGAATGATTTTAAACCAAGTAATACTGCTTAAAATAGTCGAAATAGTCTCTAAAATAGTAAGAAAAAACTTTAAAATAGGATGGAAGAATGGTAATATTAGAGTTATTAAACTTAAGGGATAGATAATTGTGCTAACTAAGGGAACGATTACGATATTAGCAAGGATAGAAAGAAAATTATATTCATAGAAATTATTAATGGTAATTGGTAAGGAGAATAAAAGCGCTATTAAGCTAACTTTAAAGAGTGCTAGTACTTTGTTAGATGTCTTTAGATAATCACTAAAAAGAATAAGACCAAAGGATGTTAGGCTAGAATATAGAAAGCCAATATCTAAAATGAAGAATGGATTTAGAAGTAAGATCAACACTATGGCATAGATAAAAATTCTAGTGGTTGTGGCACCTAGTTTCAATCTTTTATTAAGATATAAAAGTAAGTATAAGGTAAAGGCTCTAACTACGGAGGCCGTAAAAGAAACTAAGAAAGTATAACCTAGTAAGAATAATAAAATAATTGGATAAGCTTGATTATCTTTAAGATGGATCTTTTTAAGAAGAAAAAGAAGGATACTAGAAAATAAAGAAATATGCATACCTGATATAGCAAATAAATGGGTTATGCCATTGTTTTGATAGGTTTTAAAAACTTCTTCGTCTATTTCGCTTTTACTCCCAAGAACGAAGGCTTTAATATAGCCAGTATCATCTATACTTTCAATTCTTTTAGAAAGCCAGTGTTTGAACTGATAATAAAAGTTAGAATTATCCCCTACTATTTCTAAGGCATCAGCTTTAAAAGTATAATATATTTTCTTACTCTTAAGATACTTTTTATAATTGAAAGTATTAGGAATTGTGTTATTACTTGGTTGGTTTAAAGTACCATGAGCAGTTATTATAATTCCTTCGTACAAAGTATCATTTAACTTATTTAACTCGTCATAAGTATCAACGTAGTAGTTTAAAATTATGTTTTCTTTACTCTTTAGTTCTAGAGTTATTTTGTTATTGGTTACTTTCTTAGATTTAATTAGACCAGTTATTTCTTCTTCATTAGAAAATCTAGAGTTATCGCTTTTAAGAAATACTTGATACCAAGTTAAGATAAAAACTAGAAATATAAGACTTAGGAAAAATGTTTTAGATACAAATATTGTCTTTAATTTTTTCATATGCTGCCTCGCCTATTCCCGATACTTTTTTCAAGTCTTCTAAAGTTTTAAAGTTACCATTTTTAGTACGATATTCTAATATTGCTTGAGCTTTAGATTCGCCAATGCCACTTAAGGTTGTAAGTTCCTTTAAGGTAGCGGTGTTAATGTTTACTTTGGTACTGGTATTAGTAGTTTCATTTGATGTTGCATTAGAACTTGGGCTATCTTCAAAACCGACACTGTTAGATTTATCAACTAAGGCATCGTTAACAGTCGATTTAGTTACTTCTTCTTTTTTAGGAATGTAAATAACCATTTCGTTAGTAAGGCTTTTGCTTAGGTTGACGTTGGTTGTATCAGCTTTTGAGGTTAGCCCGCCCGCTTTTTTTATCGCATCATTAACAATTGAGTCTTTAGCTAATTCATAAACTCCAGCTTTTTTGACCATGCCTTTAACATCAACTCTTATTGTTTCTTTAGATTCTGTTACTTGGGGTTCTTCTGTTGTATTAGAGATAAGTTCTTCACTATTAGATAGAGTCTCTTTTATAGCACTAGAAGTATTATCTAACTTTTTAAAATTAAGACCAATAATTAGATTAAGAATACTTAAAATAATAACAATAAAAGTTAAAATATTTTTCTTAAGATAGTCAAAAATTAAGGCAAAATAAAAATCCATGTTTTCACCTCCCTTCAATAATATATATTACCGGTAGGTCACGGATTTTCTTTTAAATTGCAGAAATTTTTTCTTTTAAGCGTGTATTTTTGGTCTCAATTGACACTCTTTGACATATACTTAGCATAAAAACCTCGTTAAGTGTAAAGGACCCACCATAGCTGAAGAATGGTAAAGGTACCCCAGTTAGTGGGATAAGAGCTAGGACACCCATGAGGTTGATTAAGATATGCAAAAGTAAGTAGATAAATGTACCATAGGCTAAAATAGAGTTACGAACATTGGTGGATGCCTTGGCAATTAGCAAGATACGATATAAGATAAAGGCATAACCAATTATGATAAATATGCCAACGATAAGGCCTAATTCTTCGATAATTATAGGAAAGATAAAGTCAGTATGGGCTTCGGGTAAGTAAAGATATTTTTGGGTGGAATTACCAAAGCCTAAACCGAATAAGCCTCCGTTTTTAATGGCAATAAAGCCATTGCACACTTGGTACCCCGTAGATTCTGTATATCTAGAACAAGGATTTTGAAATTGAAGTCTTTTAATCTGGTATTCGTTAAATACTTTGTCACTAAATAAGACAAGGACAAATGCCCCCACTATCACGCAGATACCTAAAAATTTTAAACATTGGTTCTTGATGTTCTTAGGCATTGGAATGGCAAAAAAGACACCGAAGGCAATACCGGTAATGATTAAGGCAGTTCCAAGGTCCGGCTGCAATAAGACAAGGCCGGCTGCTACACCACATAATACCAAGGGAGCAATATATTTTAAATAGTTTTTTTCTTTATTGGCTATGAGTTTGTTATAGACGACCGCTAGATAAATAATTGATATCGTTTTAGCGAACTCCGCTGGTTGTAAGTTAAAGAAACCTAAGTCATACCATCCCTTAGTACCATTGGCAATTTTACCAGATACGTAAAGACCAACTAAGGACGCTAAGATACCAAACATGGCTAAGCTCGAAAAATAACGATATTTACTCGTTGGTATCTTAAGAAAAATGATACTTATTATGAAGCTGACACCTAGTATTAAAAGCTGTCTTACAAAATAATAGTTCGAAGGAACATCTTGTTTTAAGAAAGTTAAGATAGAAGAAGCACTATAAATCATTATGGAACCTAAAATAAGATATAAAACTGTAAGAGTTAATAACCATAAATCCATTTTAGCTAATATTTTCTTCATATCTTCCACCTATCATAAATATATCATATATTGGTTAATAATATAGTATTTTTTGTGGTTAAGGCTTTTTTTATTGTCAAAAAGGTGTCTAGATTAATAAAATATATTAGAAAGATAAAAGGAGGTTTATATATGTATTATTATGGTAATAATGCTTACTATGGCAACTATGGATATCAAAACCCATGCTGTGGTACTTATGTAGGTCAAACTTATGGTAATGGTATTGGCGCTGCTATTTGGATTGTTTTATTCATTTTATTAGTAATCATAATTGGTGCTGGCTGGAGCTGGGGCAATAACAATAATCGTTAGGAAGATTTTTCTTCCTTTTTTTAGTTCTTTGTGGTAAAATATTGTCGCAAAGGGGCGGTATTGATGGAATTACCTAAAATAAAAATATTAGATGAAAAAAATAAAGTCTTACGTAAAGTAAGTAAGGACGTAACTTTTCCATTAGATGAAACTGATAGAAAGAACATTGAAGATATGTTAAAGTATCTTAAGATGTCGCAAATTGAGGAATATAGTAATAAGTATGATTTACGTCCTGGTATGGGTCTTTCGTATGTGCAAATTGGGGTTTTGAAAAGAATTTTTGTTATTGTTGATGAATATGAACCAGGAAAGTTTCAAAATTATATTGTTATTAACCCTAAGATAAAGTCGCAAAGTGAAGAGTTAATATATGTTGGTGAGGGCGAAGGATGTTTATCAATTAATAGACCTGTAGAGGGAATCGTTCCTAGACATGCAAGAATGACAGTTGAAGCACAAGATATGGATGGTAATAAGACTAGTATTAGGGTACGTGAAGAATTAGCAGTAGCGTTTCAACACGAGATTGATCATTTAAATGGTATTCTGTTTATTGACCATATTGATCCAAGGGATCCTTACAAAAATCAAGAAAATATGAGGGAGATATAATATGAAAAATAAGTTAACTAAAGAAGATATTCAAAAACGCATTAATATTTTAAAAGTGGGAATTATGTCTTCAAATATTAGTCAAAAACGTCGTGAGCAATTAAAGAAACGTTTAGATGAATTAGTGTTTATGGCTAGTTCTTCAAATAATTTAGATGTTATTGATAAAGTTGTTCGAAAATTAGAAATTTCTTTAGATCTTTCTAAAGTCGAGTTTTATCGCAAGAATACTCATAATAAAAATGCAACTTTAGAAGACGTAAAAAAATCTAGATAAGTTAATATCTAGGTTTTTATTTGGCTAGTTTTCTAGTTAGAGGGCTTTTAATAAGCTCGTCTACTACCCTATTTAGATAGGCTTCGTCATTTTCTTCTTGAGATACAAATTTAGTATTTGAAGATAGACCATATAAGTTTTGAATTTCTTCTTGTTCTTCTGGACTTTGAACAACGATTGAAGCCCCTTCTAATTTTAAATGTTTAGTTTGAGAAGGAAGTGATGATCTTTTACCATTTAGTAAGTTTAAGATTGTGGTATCTGCAAAATTATTTCCTTCAATATAATTTCCAGCAATGGCATTAACGTCAATTATAGCATTCTTACTACCAGTAAAGTCATTATCTAAAATTCTTATATCTTTAAACATTCCATCATCGCCAATAAATTCAACCCCATTAAAATGACAATGGTCGATTGTTTTGTTTCTTAAAGTTTGAGGATTTAAAGAAACATCTTGACCACTAAAGGTAGTTCCTGTTACATAACAATCATCAAAGTTAGCACCACGAACTAATAAAGCATCAGTTAAATTAGTACTTTTTAATGATTTTTCATAGATTACTTGAGGATTAACAATAGCGCCATAACTTCCAGTAAAGTCCATATAAGATAAATCACAGTCTTTAAACATTTCACCATTATTTTGACTGGAAAATGTTACGCTAGCCATTTTACCACCGGCTAAACGTTTTACTGTTTTTGGTATAATTCGAGCTCCAATTGAGCCACTAAAATTAGTATTGATTAATAAGACATCTTTAAATAAGTCTTCAGCATATGTACAGGAAGCAAATTTAACTCCTTTTAAAACAGAATCACTTAAATCTTTATAAGCAATAGTTTGAGGATTTATTGTAACATTATGATATCCAGTAAAATTAACACCAGCGGCTTTAAAATTAGTGAATGATATATTAGTAAAATCAATATGTTTTAAAACATTGGCTAAAGTTTTGCTAAATTCTTTGTAGTCATTGTTATCATATTCAAAGATAACGTTATCTATATCAATATAGTTATTACTATTTAAAGTAATTAGAAGATTAGGATTTTCTTTGGTTAACGTAGTAATACGTTTTGCAAGAGCTAGCCTTAATTTTTCTAAATCAGCATTATTCTTCATATTCATAGATTTTCCCTACTTTCTCTTTCTTAAAATAAGTTCAGGGTCATTTTCGTCAATAAATTTACTAAGCTCTTGGTTGTATTTTACTTCAGTAGTTTTAGATTCATAATTATAGCCACTATAATCAGTATAACTAACACGAGATAAGGTATCACCTAAAATTTCAATTTTATTAGCGCCATGTCCTAGGGAATTAGCAAAGTTTTTACTTAGTTTCATGGTATCCATCATAAGGAATTTAAAGTTTTCGGTCATCCAATAGACTTCACCATGCATACAAACAATAGCAAGACCAGCTTCGTTAAATTCAGTAGCATAATCAAAACGATATTTAGCAATATTACCATCTTTTTGATAATAACCATATCTTCCAGTATTAAATTTTACTAAAGTATTGCCATCTTTCTTATTAGTAAATATTTTTTCAGCAACTTCATCTTTTCTTTTAATATCATTTATAATTATTTCTTTAGTATCATCTTTAAGAATTGATCTTATATCACTTACAAAATAATCACCATTTTTTAAATTAATTATATAGTTTCTTACCACATGGTTTGGAAATCCATAACAATCATGGGCAACAACACTACTTATTTCTTCTAATTTCATATTTATTTCCTCCTTAGGCTTCTTACAGCCTCTTTGTGTGTGGCATAGCCAACATCTAATTCAGTCTCATCATCATAATATTCTTTTTTTACCGAACCAATTTTTTCTTTATTTAAATTACTTAAATAGCAATAACCATCAAAGTTATTTTTAGTTAATGGTATAAATTCTTCAGTCTTAGGATTTAAGTATTGGAATTTAGTGTTTAACCAAGTAATTTTGCCATCTTTGCAAACAACAGCAAGCCCTAGAGCATTGAAGTCCGTAGCAAAGTCAAAGCGAAGATTAGATATTTTATATTTACCATATTCTTTGTAGACATAAGTATAATAACCATTACTTAGTTTTACTAATCGATAGCCAAATTTAGCAACACTAGAAAAGTCAATAACTTCTGGTTTAATTAATGTATTTGGTTCAACAACTTTGTGCAACGTTCTAAAGTCTTCGTTATGAGTTATAATGTAATGATAAACATTTAAAGCCCTACGATATTCGATAGATTCAATTTCATTTAAATTAACATAAAACATATTACCACCCCTGTGTCCAAGTATCTTATCATATTATTTTATAAAATGCAAACATTTTTTCATAATAAAAGCCCTTCTTATTCTTTAGAAGAGCTATTTTTATCAGCAAGATAATTTTCTAAGTATTTATGAAGATTTTGAGCAACATTGGTAGGAAGGATGGTTTCTAACTCGGTAATATCAGCTTCCGCCATTTTTTTAACACTGCCAAATTTTTTAATTAATTCTTTTCTTCTTACGGCCCCTATTCCTTCGATATTATCTAGGATACTTTGAATAGAGCCTTTAGATCTTATCTCACGGTGGTAATTAATGGTGAAACGGTGAACCTCATCTTGCATACGGGTTAGATAATGGAAGACATTACTGGTTGGATCAAGTTCTATAATACTTAAATCTTCGTTAACTAATAAGTTAGTACGATGGTGGTCGTCCTTTTTAAGACCCACTATTTTTACATTAAGATTTAGTTGACTTTTAATTTCTAAAGCGGCACGGATTTGGTTTTCACCGCCATCAACAATAATTAAATCAGGCATTTTGGTTTTATCGACTAAAGCCTTATAGTACCTACGATACAAAACTTCTTGCATAGTATGATAATCATCATTAACATCGATACTTACTTTATACTTACGATATTCACTTTTTTTAGGATGACCTAAAACAAAGACCACCATTCCCGAAACAGCATATTCACCAAAGAGATTACTATTATCGAAGATATCGATACGATTGATAGTGGGCATATGAAGTAACTTTGATAGTTCTTCGTTAGCGTTAGTTGTTCTTTCTTCGTCTTTCGCGATTAGTTTAAATTTGTTTTCAAAACTTATTTTAGCGTTCATGGTAGCCATTTTGAGTAATTCTTTTTTAACCCCTTTTTCGGGAACAACAAATTTGGTATCAACCATTTTAGAAAGTAATTCTATGTTAAAGTCTTTACTTAGAATAATTTCTTTAGGTATCTCATGACGAGTATAAAAGTTAGCAATAAATACTTCTAATTCTTCTAAAGTTTCGGTGATATTAAAGATTTCATTTTTATTTCCTACTAGTTTGCCATTACGTACGAAGAAGATATTGATTGAAGCGTAGGCATCTTTAATGTAGTAACCAATGACATCACGATTGACGAGGTCATGAAGTTCGACACTTTGTTTTTCAGTAATATAGTTAATGTATTCCAATTCTTGCTTTAGTTCTAGGGCACTTTCAAAGTTTAGATTAGCACTGTAGGTATTAATTTTTTCTAAGATTTTGTCTTTTAAAATTTTGTCGTTACCTCTTAGGAAGGAAAGAATTTCACCTTCCATTTGATTTACTTTTTCTTGGTTGAGGGCTTTGGAACAATAACCTAGGCATTCACCAATATGGTAGTAAAGGCAGACTTCTTTGGGGCTACCTTCACATTTTTTTAAAGGATACAAACGATTAAGTAAGTTAACTATTCTACGGGCGGCATAGGCGTTAGGGTATGGCCCAAATAACTGACGATTACTTTGTTTTTTTATGGTTAGATAACGGGATATTTTTAATCTAGGATAAGGTTTAGAAATGTATTCGATGTAGGGATAACTTTTGTCGTCTCTAAGCATGATGTTATACTTGGGGTCATATTTTTTGATTAGGTTTATCTCGATTAGGAAGGCTTCGGTTTCGCTGGTTGCAACAATGTAAGTAAAGTCTCTAATGTCATTAACAAGTTTTTTGGTTTTACCTGTTTGTTCGCGATTGAAGTATGAAGAGACTCGGCGGTGTAAGTTTTTGGCTTTGCCGACGTAGATAATGGTGCCGAACTCATCTAGCATTTGATATGAGCCTGGAAGGTTTGGGACAAGGGCTAATTTTTCTTTGATTATTGGTAACATAGTATTCTTCCTTTCCTTATAATATATAATTATAGTTTATTTTACCCAAATTTGCTATAATAATTTAGAGGTGGCGTTATGCTTATTAATTCAGTGGAAATTGTCGTTAAGAAATCACGCTTTATTGGACTTTTATATGAAGTTCATTCAATTGATGAGGTTAAAGAAATTTTAGAGGGTTTAAAGAAGGAACATAAAAAAGCAAGGCATATGCCTTATGCATATAAGGTTTCTAATATGGCTAAGAAAAGCGACGATAAGGAACCTAGTGGAACTGCAGGAAGTCCAATTTATAATATTTTAGAACGTAAGAATATGGATAATTGTTTGGTTGTAGTTATTAGGTATTTTGGCGGTATAAAGCTTGGCGCTGGGGGTCTTATAAGAGCATATGGTGCCACGGCTAATGAGGTAACAAAAAATTACTAAAGTACTTAGTAATTTTTAGAAAATATTATGGTTTTAAGTTCCATTAGTAAGAATATTCCACAGAAGATAGTAATACTTAAAAAGAAGTACTTACCATCAAATTTAGGATAGTTAATAAATACCATGGAAGTTGCCATAATTAGGTATGCTAAAACAGCAATGACGTAGTCTAAAAAGAGACTATTTTTTTTATTATTCATGTAACCAAATCCCCCTTGGTTACCTAGATTATAGCATAAAGGTTATTAATTGTCAAATTTGATATGGAATGTCCTTGATACTAAGTAGTCTAATTGATTTTTCCAGTAACTTCACTACTACTAGCATTAGTAATTTTAACATTATAAAATTCGTTTGTTGGTACTTCACCTTTAATAACTACTTTTAAATAATTAGAAGTATGACCGATTGAACAGCTATCTTTATATTCTTCAACTAAGACATCCATATTACGTCCAACGAATTTTTGATTATATGTCTCTTCTAACTCATTAGATAGTTCAATAAGCTTACGAGCTCTATCTTTCTTAGTTTTATTATCTAACTGATTAGGCATGCTAGCGGCTTTAGTCCCTTCTCTTTTAGAATATGGGAAAACGTGAATTTTGGCATATTGCATTTTTTTACAGAAATCAAGACATTCGTTAAAATCACTTTCGGTTTCACCGGGGAACCCAACAATGACATCGGTTGTAATACTTATTTCGGGTCTTATAGCTCTAATTTGGTTAATGATAGACTCATATCTTGATTTATCGTACTTACGGTTCATTAGTTTTAGAATTTTTTCACTACCTGATTGAAGAGGAATATGTAGATGATCACAAAGGATTGGATTATTCTTTAAAAGTTCCATAAATTTATCGTTTAATTCTGTAATTTCGATGGAAGATAGTCTTATTCTTTTTAAGCCTGGAATAGTACTCATTTTATTAATTAAATCAACTAAGTCAAAGTCATACCCTACCCCATATGATCCGGTATGAATACCAGTTAGAACGATTTCTTTATGATTATTAGCAACTAACTCTTGGGCTTCTTTTAAAGCTACGTTAATATCTTTACTTCTAATATTGCCACGGACGTAGGGAATAATACAGTAAGAGCAATAGTTGTTGCAACCATCTTGAATCTTGATAAACCCTCTAGTATGGGAGGTAAATTTATCTACTTCCATATCTTCAAAAGGTAACTTACGGGTATCGTAAAACTTAGTTATTGGCTTATGGTTATTTTGATATTCCCCAATTAAAGAGACAATATTACTTTTATCTTTGTTACCGATTAAGATATCGATACCTAAGTCTTCTAGTTCTAAACGATGATTTTCAGCAGAACAGCCACAAACGACAAGGATACTTTGTGGGTTTTCTTTCTTCTCTCTTCTAATCATTTTCCTTGATTTAACATCGGCCATATTGGTTACTGAACAGGTGTTGATTATTACGATATCACTATTATCGATAGTTTCTTTAAAACCAGCTTGTAAGAGTTTTTCTTTCATTACTTCGCTTTCATAAATATTTACTTTACAACCCAGTGTTATTATTTTAAATGTCATATTATTACCTCTTTCTTTCCAAAACAAAAAGCACTTATGTGCTTTAGTCTAACATACTTTCTAACTTTTTTAAAGTCCTTAAGAAGTCTTCTTCTTTTTCGTAACTAATTAGGACTGGTTTATTTTCTTTTTCAACAGTGTATTCCGTAGGATGGGTAATTGGTTTTGGTTCCATGGTATCAACTAGGTTATTGATATCAATAGCTTTTACTGTTAGACCATCCATGTCATGTTCTTCCTTATAATTGATAACGGGAATACTTTGAGTATTTATTAGTTCGTCATAACTAATGATAGCTTTCTTTTCTTGTTCTTCTTCATACTTAGTTAGATTTATAGCTTTAGGTTCTTCTTTGGCACTTTCTAACTCTTTAGTTAAAGATACTAAGTCTAAGTCTTTGATTTCGCTATTATTTTCTAATTTTAAATCTAACTTAGAAGTTTCTTTGTCGTCATCACTAGTTTTTAAGATATATAATAATACGACTACTAAGATTAATAAAGTTATTACCGCTGTAAAGAAAACGACATCAACAAAATTTAATGTACCTAAGAAACTTATTAAATCATTAATCATATTTTTCATATTATCACCACACCTTTATTGTATCATATAATTTTCTTAAAAATATTTTTTCTATGTTTTTATGTGAAGTTTGACATTTTATTTTACAAATTATAATTTTTAGTTTTTTCAACGACACGTAGTAGTTCATCTTTACTAAATGGTTTGACTAACATATCGACTATATTATATGTGAAAGCTTTATTAATCATATCTTTGGAGTCTTCGCCGGTTATTATGGATGTTGGAACTTGGATATTTTTTGTTTTTAGGTATTCTAGGACTTCAAAGCCACCGACATTAGGCATATTAAGATCAAGAAGTAAGGCCTCAACGTTGTATCTATTAGCATCAATTAAATCAATGGTTTGTTTACCGTCTTGGGTTAGCACTACTTTGTAGGTTGGTTCAAGGATGCGAGCAGCAAAGTTACCAATTAGGGGTGAGTCATCCGCAATTAAAATAACACTTTCTTTAGGTATATTGATTGTTGGAGTTGATACAGCAGGTTTTGGCATATCAGAATCTTGAGTAGGAGTTTTAGTATCACTACCCGCTTTTTCACCAGCTAAATATCTTTTAACGATATCTGTCATACCATCAACAGTTTTTAATAAATGGTCATAGTCGCTTTCAATAAAATGTTGGTTTTGCTCTTTACCGGCCATTTCATGTTTTAGACAAACCTCTGCCACTTTGGTAAAACCTAGGTATCTAGCATCACTTTTGATGGAATGAGCAAATATGGCATAGTCAGCCCAGTTAGCTAGATTTTTAAACTTAGCTAAGTTACTCTTCTTTTCATCAATACCATTTAAGTAATCTTGAAATGTTTCGTTATAGATTTCCATATCACCAAATAATTCTAAGGATTTATCAACATCTACTCCATTTTGTTTTAAAAAATTAACATCTAAATTCATATAGCACCTCTATCATTACTTTGATTATAGCATATTTTTTTAATATTTATACAATAATACTTTATTTTTTAGCAATTTTCGATATAATTTTCTACTTCTTTAATAGTCTTAGAAAAATCTTCATAGTTAGTATCAAACCATTTAACATCTAGTTGATGATTAAAGAAAGTGTATTGGCGTTTGGCGTAATGACGAGAGTTTTTTTTGATTAGATCTTTAGCTTCTTCTAAAGTTATTTTATTATCAAAGTATTGATATAGTTCTTTATAACCAATGCCAGTTTCTAGAGCTTTGCTATGGATGCCTTGGTCGTAGAATGATTTAACCTCGGTAAGAAGGCCACTTTGAAACATAACATCTACTCTTTTATTTATCTTATCATAAAGGATATCACGAGATGTGGTTAGACCAATGATTTTGAAGTCATATAAAGGTTTTGGTTCGACGTATTCTTGAACTTTTTTATTAAGGAATCTTACTAAGCGTTTACGATTATTAGGGTGAATATTCATATTTTTATCCTTAGCCAAGGCTAAGTTATAGAGTTCTTCATTAGTTAGATTATCATAAGAGTTAGTAGTAGTTTCTTCGTAAAAGCGATAATCATACAAAGCACTTTTTAAATAAAGGCCTGTGCCTCCAACAAAGATTATGTTACGTCCTTGGTATTTTTCTAAAAGTTTTCGAGCATCTTTTTGGTAATCATAGACTGTATAGTTTTGAGTTACGGGAACAAAGCCTAAAAGTTCGTGGGGAATACCTTCTTGCTCTTCTAATGTTGCTTTAGCTGTACCTATATCTAGACCTTGATATACTTGCATCGCATCACAGTTAATGATAATGGCATTGTACTTTTTGGCTAATTCGATAGATAATTTGGTTTTGCCAACAGCGGTTGGCCCGATTATTGCTAAAATCATAAAGTCCTCCTAATTCATATTTCGTTTGAACATACGCTCTAAGTCGTAAGTACTAAATTTTATCATGGTTGGACGGCCATGGCAGCAGTTATAAGGGTTATCACATTTTACAAGGTCGTCTAGAACACGCTGCATAACTTCTAAAGATACTTGCATGTTAGCTTTGATACTCATTTTGCACGCTAGTTGTTTAGTAACGTTTTCTCTAAATTTAAGTGGGTCGAATTTATTTCCTTGAGCAATTACTAAGTCAATTACTCTTCTAATGCCCTCTTCTTCGTAGCCTTTAACGAAGTATGTAGGATGTTCTTTTACGATATAAGTGTTAATACCAAATTCTTCGAGAACAATACCCATATCTTTTAAGAAATCAACGTATTTAGAAACGGTAATAAATTCGGTTGGGGATAGTTCGATAGTTATTGGTACTAAAAGAGGTGTCGTAACGATTGTACTTTCGGCCATGGCTTTTTGAAAACGTTCATAGTTAACACGTTCGTGCGCAGCATGCTGGTCAATTATGTATAGACCATCTTCGTTTTGGGCAATTATATAAGTAGCAAGTACCGAACCGATCGGTTTTAACTTTAGTTTCTTAATCTCACGGTTTTCAATTACCACATCGTCGTTATATTTTTCCTCTTCTTCGGCGATAGCAAAGTCGAATGATGTTTGAGAGACGGCCTTTTCTTCTTCATGGGTAATTTTTTCATCAATCATTTTATTTAGTTCTTCTTTTTCAATGATATCAGTAGTAGATGTGATACGTTCTAAGGCACTTGGTATTAAAAGATTTTTATATAAAGCGTCTTTTAAAGTATTATAAATTAAATCATAAAGTCCTTGAATTTTACTTAGTTTGATATCCTGTTTTGTAGGGTGAATATTGACATCGATTAAGGTTGGGTCGGTGTTGATATTTAGGACAACAATGGGAAATTTGATATCAGGTTTATAGGTGTAATAAGCATCGTTAATGGCTTTGTTTAGTTCATTATTTCTTACGATACGACCATTTACAATAGTAGTCATGTGGTAACGATTAGATTTTAGAATTTCGGGCTTGCAGATGTAGCCGTAGATATCGTAATCGTCGTTAGAGGCTTTTACTTCAATCAATTTTGAAGATATTTGAAGGCCATAAATTTCGTGAATAGCTTTTTTTAGGTTGCCAGAGCCACTAGTTTTAACGATTACTCTTTCATTATTTAACAAAGTAAATTTAATTTTGGGATAACTTAGGGCTAGTTTTTCGATAAACGCTACGCAGTTGGCTAGTTCAGTTTGCTCACTTTTTAAGTATTTAAGACGAGCTGGGGTGTTAAAGAAAAGGTTTTTAACTTCAATTTTAGTACCTATCCTACTATCGGTTTTTTCATCGGTAACAAGTTTACCACCCTTGATACTTATATGGGTACCAATTTTACTAGCACAGGTAGTCATATCAACCTCACTTACAGATGCGATGGATGGTAAGGCTTCACCACGAAACCCCAAGGTATCAATAAAGAATAAATCATCTTCTTTGGTTAGTTTGGAAGTAGCATGTCTTTGAAAAGATAATAAGGCGTCGTCATGTTCCATCCCTATTCCATTATCGGTAACGCAGATACCATTTAAGCCCCCATTAACTAGTTCAACTTTGATATAACTTGATTTGGCATCAATGGAGTTTTCAACTAGTTCTTTTAATACGGAAGAACAACGTTCAACGACTTCCCCAGCCGATATTTTGTTAGCTAGGTTATCACTCATGACATGAATTCTACTCATGGCACCCTCCTAAGATAGAGGTTCTTGTTTCAATATATGGTTTAGCATTTTTACTTATCATAACCGTACAAGCTTTTTTGACATTGATAAAGCCCATTCCTTTAATGACAATATCAGTATTATCTTTGATCCTTAAAGGATAGGTTTCAGTCGTACTAGCATATTTTTTCTTTAAGTCTAGGTCATTACTGATATAAAAGATAACTTTATTTTGACCAAAGTTTTGAAATTCAAACATGTCTTCTATTATAAAGACTTGATTTTCTTTAGTTTGATAGCTTTTAGGTTTAATCATAATACTTGGGTTTATTTTTTTTACAAGGTTTAAGTTAGTTTCATTATATAATGGTTCTTGGTAGTTGAAACCAGGAGTGTCCATTAAAGCTAGAGAACCAATAGGAATATTGATAAAATCAAGAGTGGTATTAACACTGCTACTCGTTGTAATATCGTTTTTTCCAGTTATTTCATTAATTAAAGTACTTTTGCCACAGTTAGTATAACCAGCTAGGTAGGCTTTTTGAATGTTATTATTTTCCATGTACTTTAAAATACTTTTCGTATAGACATGTTTTTTGGCACTTAAAGCGATAATATCAGTAGTAACGTGGTATGTTTCTTGAAGAGATTTTATTAATTTGCCCCCGCTTATCTCGTTAGGTATGATATCACTTTTGCTTATAACCAAGATTTTAGGTGTGGTGATCCTTTGGAAGGTTTGCATAGTCTCAGCATTGATATTTAAGATATCAGTAAGAAAGAACACTGTACTAGTACTTTTATTCATAAGATTAATAACATCTTGATTATTTTTATTAACTTTTTCAGGTTTTATTTGACCGTAATTAGTCATTTTAAAACAACGCATACAATATTTAGCGTCAGTTTTAGGCGTATAGCCAGGTTCATTTGGATTAATTTGTTGTAACTTAGTGCCACAACCAATACATCTTTTAATCATAATACTTTCCTCTTTCGAAAATTCCTTTTTTGGTGTAAGAATTTAATATTTTATTTTCTAAATAACGATTGAAGTGTGTAATAGCAAAGTCTTCTTCGTTTAATTTATCTACCAAGATAGATGTGAAATTCATACGGTTAGCCCCATATATATCGGTCATTAGTTGATCGCCAATACAAGCAATTTCCGTATCTTGATACTCATAGATTTTAAGAATTTTTTTGTACTTGAACTTTAGTGGTTTTAGGGAGAAGGCGGCACAGTCAACATTAAGTTCGTTCTTAAAAAGTTCTACTCTCTTTTTCGGACTATTAGACATAATAATAACTTTAAATTCTAAATCGTCTAGGTACGCGAATAATTCTTTTATTTTGCGGGTTGATTTTGACGCGTGAATTGGTACTAGAGTGTTATCTAAATCGAAGATTAAACACTTGATACCTCGTTCTTTAAGTTTTTTATAATCAATTTTGTAAATATTTTTTGCATAAATATCTGGATAAAAATTTGCCATAGACTACTCCTTTGTCTTTAATATTATACAAAAGTTTTTCATAAAATGCACTAGGAAGTTAGTAAATTATGTGATATAATACTAAAAATTTTAGGAGGGCTTATGAATATAATTAAAGAAAAAAATTTAGGTAATTTGATAGTTATAAGTGGTCCATCGGGTGCTGGCAAAGATAGTATTATTGAAAATTTAAAAAAAATTAATAAGAATTTTTGGGTATCGATATCGATGACAACCAGAGCGCCACGTACAAAAGAAGTTGATGGAAAGTCTTACTTTTTTGTTAGTAAGGAAGAATTTGAAGATAATATAAAGAAAGATAATTTCTTGGAGTATGCGACTTATAATGGGGAGTATTATGGAACCCCTAAGAGTAAGATTTTAGATAAGTTACAACAAGGAATTGATGTTATTTTAGAAATTGAAATACAAGGGGCTTTAAAGATAAAAGAGATTTTACCAGAGACGTTGTTTATTTTTATCTTGCCACCTTCAATGAATGAGCTTAAGAAGAGACTTATCAATCGTAAGACAGATAGTAAGGAAAAGATTATTAGTCGTTTTAAAAGGGCTTATCAAGAAATTAATGAGGTTACAAAGTATAATTATGTTGTTATTAATGATGATTTAGATGATGCCACTAATAAGGTTAATAGTATTTTAGTTAGTGAACGTTTAAGAGTTGATAGGATTGAAGATGTATATCTTGGTAATATGGAAGAAGAATTACATGAGCTTTTAGTAGAAAAAGACTTAGAAAACAATAAATTAGAGTTCTAAGTCTTTTTTATTACAATTTTTGAAATTTGTGAGTTTTTGAAATTCTGCAAAAAAACTATGCAGTTTTTAAATTTTAGAGCGTTTTTTGCGTTTGAAACGCGTTTTTGCTGCAGAAATTCGTACTTTGGCATTTTTGACATTATTAGTAAAAATTAATATGATACCAAAAGAAAGGAAGTATCCTATGATTAACGGCGAGCTTTTAGCCACCACTAATGATATTCCAGCAAAGATTATTATGAAGAATTGTCATTTGTTTCGAGCTCAGATATTAAGCGATATAACGGGTATTTCGGAAGATAAATTTATTAGTAATGAGTTTATCGATACGAATATCCCTATTAGTTTGAAACATTATTGTGCTTCAGATTTAGCTTTTAAAATAAGTGATAAATAGATTGTTACAGCCCGGGTTTATACATGCTATACTAGGAATAATAATGTTAAAGACTTTTTGTATCAAGCTAACTATCAAAATAATATTTGTGCGAGATTAAGAAGTCAAGGCAAAAGTATTGGGAATGCTAATGTAACACAAATTGTGTTTTATCATAAATGTCCTAATATTGGTAATTTCTTTATTCAAAAGCAAGGTTGCCATAATAAAAAGCTGCATAATCACTCTAGTGAAATGATAACTAGGTATACGATTAATCTTGACAATATAGATAATGTTTTGTACACTAAAAGTGTAAGCAAAAGATTAATTCTCAACTTAAAATTTCTATTGAGTGATGCAGAAACAAAATTAGAATTAGCCGAAAATAATAAGTTCTGGAAAGAAGTGATAAAACTGTCGGGAGTAATTAACTATGTTAGTTACTTTTGACGAAAATGGTATGCCTGTTTATGATTTAGACGCGGCAATTGATATTACAAGAGCATCTTTAATTGAAGAAGGCATAGAAATTGGCCGTGCTGAAGGCGCAAAAGCTGAACAAAAAACAATTATTACGGAATTAGTTAATAATGGTATGAGCATTGAAGAGTTATCTCAAAAGCTAAATATGTCTATTGCTGATATTAATAACATCTTAAATCAAAATGTGACAAGCTAAGGAAAAGAAGTAAGATTTCGCTCTTACTTCTTTTATGTTATGAATCAAAAAAGAAGAGCTTCTTCATACTCTTCCCACGACTAATTGATGCTAAATCAAAAGTCAACCCTTTATTCTTTTATAATGGCATCTAATGCTAAAGTTATCATATTATCTAGAGACTTTTCTCTATCTTCGATAGATAGAACATCATCACTAAATTTAGAATCAACAGCGGTAACAATAGCAGTAGCTTTCCTATTAAAACTATTAGCAACGTGAACTAAAGCATAAGCTTCCATTTCCTCGGCTATAGGTTTAATATTACCTGGAATTCTTTTTAAAACATTATCCATATTAATATATGGTCCAAAGACATCACAAGTTAGAACTGTTCCAACATGAATATCTTTTCCTTGCTCTTTAGCAGTTGCTATAACTTTGTCATTTAATTCTTTAGATGGATAGACAATGTTTTTATCATAAGAATTATAGTTATAAGCAAAGTTAGATAAGCTGTAGACATCGTTTGCTAAGATAAGCTCTGGTACTTTGATATCTGGAGTTACTACTCCACAGGTACCGATGCGAATTATTTCTTGGACATTAAAATAATAGAATAACTCGAATGCATAAATGCTCATACTTGGCATACCCATACCACTACCCATAATTGTTACAGGAACACCTTTATAAGTTCCCGTGAACCCAAACATATTGCGAACACTGGTAACTAGACGAGCGTTATCTAAAAATTTTTCGGCAATATATTTAGCACGTAAGGGGTCCCCAGGCATTAAAACCTTGGGTGCTATGTCTTCTTTATTACACTTAATATGAATTGGTAATTCTTGTGGTTTCATTTACTTTCCTCCCTATGATTACATTATAATACATAGAGTTTTATTTTACGTCAAGAAACTCGTTGGTTTACACTATTGCTTGTCAAGTTAAAATATGATATGATACACTACATTTGGGTGAAAATATGGAAACAATAACAATTTTAGAAAATAATCAAGAGTTAATTTTAGAAGTATTAGATACTTTTTTATATAAAGGGGTTCAATATATAATTTATCAAGATAATGAAGAGATATTAGTTAATTCTTATATTGATGAAAAACTTGGTGAAGCGCCGCAAGAAGTCTATGAGATAGCAGTTAAGAGATTGGAGGATGTCATTAATGGATAGAATCGTAATAATGGGGACTAACAACAAGTCATTTAGTGTAATATACAATGGTGAAGTGGTTAATCGAAGTATTTTACAAATTCAGGATGACTTGAGGTTATTAAAGAAAGGAAAAGCTCAAAGAGTTAGAATTAGGGATAAAGATTTATTAATATATTATAAAGGAGAAATTGTTACATTAAAGTCTTATCGGGAATTAGGTCATAATTGCCCAGCAACAAGAGATTATATTAGCCATGTTAAAAAGTATATTAAGCTTAGTACTAAGGCTAAGCATGTGGGAGCATTAGTAGTAGCGTCTTCGATTGCATTAGGGGTGGCTTCTTTTAAAAGTAATAAAGTACAGGCTGAAAATAATGATACGACAGTAACTAGTACTAAAGTATTAGATGATATGCATGATTTATCTGGTAGTTATACAATGAATAATAATCCTAATTTTAATATTCATGATTATGAGAATATTGCGATACCTGAAGATGATGTGGAGGTTTTAGATACTACTCCTACCCTTGATGTTCCTACTGAAGATACAGAAAAGACTGAAGATAGTGTTGAACAACAAGAAACTGTTACAAGCACTTATACTGATAAAGCAGAACTTAACTTAGAATATGAATCTAGAGCGTACACAGATAGAAATTTATTAGTAAGAAATAATGACGATACCATGGCGGCAATTAAAAAATATGCTAATAAATATATGATCGATGAAAACCTAGTAATGGCTATTGCTTCGCAAGAACGTGGGACTCATAGTCAAACGATGGATGATGGCGGTGGCTTAGGAATTATGCAAGTTCAAGTAGCAGTGCATCCAGATGGTAGTGCATTTAGTACCGTAATTAACGACAACGGTAATATTAAGAAAAGTCAGTTTGTTTATCATCATAATGAGTATATAACATTAGATGGTAATATTGAAGCTGGTTGTGCCCTACTCCAATATTATTTAAATTACTTTAATGGTAATATGGCTATGGCCGTGTATGCTTACAATAGTGGTCAAGGTCCCGTAAATAATGCAATTGTAGCATATGCTAGTGAAACTGGTTTATCTTATGAGAGTATTATGGCTAATAAAAGTGATTTAGATTGGACGAAGTATTTAGATAGAGAATATTATTTGCCGGCGGTACTTAGTTGGTTAGATACTGATAATTTAACCATGTCTTATGCTCATGATGATATAGTAGAAACGACAAATTATAGTTTAAATCATACGAAAAGTTTAGCAAAATAAGAAAAGTATGGTAAAATATAGGCCAAGGAAGTGTTTATATGATTAATTATGTATTATCTTACAAAGATAAGGGAGATTATGTTGAAGTTTTATATGATAATATTTTTAAATGTGGCAAACCTAAAAGGTTAGAAAATATTGATTTATTTACTACTTCGTATACTGATATTGATACTATGAAAGTTGATCTATTTAAAAATGGGGCTTTGAATTTAAAAGGTATGAATAAAGATCTTAAGATTACTTATTTTTATAAGAATGCAACAAGAACTGTTAAAAGAGGGTTAATGTTTGCAAGTGATAAAGATTATTTAGATTATAATTTAGTTATGGCTCATGTATTAGATATTATTTCTAACTATGAGAAATTAAATAAGTTAGATAATTTAGCAATAGATTATTTAAGAAAGATTATTAATCATTTTCAAGGGGCTTATGATCAAACAAGGTTAAATAATATTAGTACTTATTTACGTCTTATGGAAATAAATGGTGGTTTAACTAGTAAGGAATTGAAATGTTTATTATACGATGTTAACTTTTTGATTAAGGGTATTATTGTAAGAAATGAAGTAATTCAGTATCGTGGGATGCATGATTTAGGGGCATTTATTAGGGATATTGATGCGAATATCTTACCTAGTGAGTATCGTTTAAACCCTGATATTGAACCAGATAAGATGGTATTAAGTAAGGAACTACCTGGTCAAATGGAATTTTAAAAAAGTGGTTTTGTGACCACTTTTTAGTTTGCTGTAATTTCTTTACGTTCATAATATTTTTTAGTTAGGAAGTCAATACCATAGTATACAACTAGGAATGGTAAGAACATCTGCCCTATTACCATGATTGGTGTATATAAAGGCCCTACTAGGTTATATAGAATTTCTAGAGGAGTTCCAGGAAAGTTCTTGGAGATAAACATTAGGTTTCCATCAAAGGTTACGTTTACGATAAGAGCTAGAAAGCACATAACCGCTACTAATCTAGCATGATAGTGAATGTCATGGCGTTCTAAAGTTATATACTTACCTCTTAACATTAAAAGTCCTAGGAAAATCATGGTACCATGATAGAAGAAACTATGTAATGATATAAAATGATACCAAGGATATCTAGGTAATGATGTAGTGGGAAATATCATAAATACTAACCCTCCTACTATGGCACCAGTCATCATAAATACTTCACCACATCTTTTAAAGCTTCCTTTACCAAAAGCAGCCATAAGGGTGGCATATAAAGTCATACTGCAGAAATACAAAGGAACGTATTCATTTACTTTGGAAACATCAGTGAAACTTAATGCAAAAGATATTTTGATAATTTCTAAAACCCATAGTATGATGCTAGCGACTTTAATGGTTGTATAGATTTGTTCTTTAGTAAAATCTTCAGTTTTATGAAGGGCAAATCTTATTAGGGTAATAGTTAATAGTATTAATAGAATATGACCAACACTAAATAAATTACATGGTGCTAATACTCCTGGTTTTTGAAACATAGTATTCCTCTTTTCTACTAGATATTTTAACACGTTATTCTTAATTTTACCAGTGCTACATATATTTTATTAGGTGATTTGTTTGTTTAGTTTTTTAATTAGTTTGATTAAGGGATTGTCTTTCTTTACGGGAAGTTACTCTAATACAGTATTTTTAGATCCTTTAAGTAAGGAAGAAGAAGAAAAATATATTAATTTGTTAGAACAAAAAGATAAGGATGCTCGCAATAAGCTTATTGAGCATAATTTAAGGTTAGTTGCGCATATTGTTAAGAAGTTTGATCAAGGTTCTGCTGATCAAGATGATTTGATTAGTATTGGTACTATTGGTTTAATTAAAGGTGTAGATTCATATAATAAAGATAAGAATATTAAACTTACTACTTATGTAGCTAAATGTATTGAAAACGAAATTTTAATGTTTTATCGTTCGTCAAAGAAGTATCAAAACACCGTCTCTTTAAACGATTCAATTGGTTATGATAAAGATGGTAATAAGATTACTTTAATTGATGTTTTAAAAGATGATAGGAAGTCTTTAGATGATGAGGTTTATTTACGAGAGAATATTGCTCTTGTTTCTAAGTATCTAGCTAAGTTAAATAAAAGAGAAAAAGAGATTATTGTTAAACGTTATGGCTTAAATAATAAGAAAGAAATGACCCAAAAGGATATTGCTAAGGAACTTAAGATATCTCGTAGTTATGTTTCACGTATTGAAAAACGAGCAATATCAAAGATTTTAAAAGATTTTATCAAGAATAAAAAAATCCAATAAAAAAGAGTATCTTAGTACTCTATATCGTCAAATTTATCTAACATTTGATTTTGCTCATCTAATAGTTGTTTAATCTTTCTTTTATACATTATTGCTCTTCGTTTTAAGGCATCGGCATTAGCTTCAATTCTTTCAGCTTTAATAAGGGCATCGTTTACGATTCTTGATGCATTACGTCTAGCTTCTTCTACCATTTGGATAGATTCATTTTTTGCTACTCTTCTTAATTCTTTATTAGACTCTTCTGCTATTAATAAAGATCTTCTTAAAGTATTTTCTAGGTTTTGATATTCAACTAGTTTTTTCTTTAAGTCTTCATTTTCAGCATCACTTTTTTTAAGTCTTTCAAGCATTGATTCATATTCTTTAGTAACTGATCTTATGAAGCTATTGAGATCTTATGAAGCTATTGACGTCTTCTTTGTTGTAGCCGTTAAAAGCTGTTTTAAATTTTTCAGGCATTAAACCTCACCTCAAACTATTTTACCACTTAATTTCTTCCTCAGTATCTTCTGTTGCTGCTGTTGTATCCTCAGTTATTTTACCTTGGACATTAACATTTTTTGGTGCGCATAGGTAAATTCCCACACCAACTTTTTGCATTGTTCCCCCTATAGCGTAAATGCAACCGCTTAGAAAATCTATTATTCTTTTAGCTTGGTCTGATGTAACCCTTTTTAAATTAACTACCACACTGTTACGTTTTTTTAAATGGTCAGCAATTTGTTGAGACTCAGAATAAGCACGTGGTTCAAGTAATATCATTTTACCACCAGCTTCACTTACATTTCTTGCCTCATCTATTGTATTAGTATAATATTCATCTTCTGTTCCTAATTTATTATCATCATCATCTAAGCCTATCATTTTCTTTAAATTTATAGCCATATTTAATTCTCCTTTTTATACATTTTACTAATCTATATTATATCTAAAATATTGTCTTTTGGCAATTGATTTTGTGTCATATTTTGTTTATTAATGCTGTTTTTTGTCAGTGGGTTTTAAAAAGCCTTAGAATTCAAGGCTTTTTTCGATGTAATCTTTTAGTTCACTTAATTTGACAGTTTCTTGTTGCATGGTGTCTCTATTTCTTACGGTTACGATATTGTTATTTAGGGTTTCATCATCTACAGTAATGGTAAATGGTGTACCAATGGCATCGCATCTTCGATATCTTTTACCAATAGAACCTGATTCATCATATGAAACACTGAAGTATTTAGATAGTTCACTATATATTTCATTAGCTTTATTACCATGTACTTTTTTGATTAATGGTAGTATGGTTGCTTTGTATGGCGCTAAAGCTGGAATTAAATGTAGGACTTCTCTAGTCTCACCATTTTCTAATGTTTCTTTATCGTAAGCATCACATAGGACAGCTAAGAATAGTCTTTCTACTCCGACAGATGGTTCGATAACATATGGTAAGTATTTTTCATTGGTTTCAGGATCGATATATCTTAAGTCTTTAGAAGAATGTTCCATATGAGTACCTAAATCATAATCTGTACGATCTGCTATACCCCATAGCTCACCCCACCCCATTGGATAGTTATATTCTAAGTCAGTTGTGGCTTTACTATAAAATGATAGTTCTTCTTTTTTATGGTCTCTTGCACGTAAGTTTTCTTGTTTGATTCCTAAATCAAGAAGGAATTGTTTACAATAACTTTTATAGAAGCCAAACCATTCTAAGTCAGTATCTGGTTTACAGAAGAATTCTAATTCCATTTGTTCAAACTCACGAACACGGAAAATGAAGTTACCAGGAGTTATTTCGTTTCTAAAGCTTTTACCGATTTGACCAATACCAAATGGTACTTTAGCACGCATAGTTCTTTGAACGTTTAAGAAGTTAACGAATATTCCTTGGGCAGTTTCTCCTCTTAAGTATAGTTTAGATTTAGTGTCTTCAGTTACCCCTTGGCTTGTTTCAAATAATAAGTTAAATTTACGAATATCAGTAAAATCACAAGCACCACATTTTGGACATGTAATATTATGTTCTTTAATGTATGATGTTAGTTCTTCGTCACTCCAACCATCTGCTGTATCATCAATACCCTGAGTTTTGAAGTAGTCTTCGATTAATTTATCGGCTCTTTGACGACTTTTACAATGACGACAGTCAATTAAGGGGTCGGCAAATGAGGCAACATGACCAGATGCTACCCATACTTTAGGATTCATTAATATAGCAGCATCTAAACCATAGTTATAACGATTTTCTTGAATAAATCTTTTCCACCATAGCTTTTTAATATTTTCTTTTAGTTCTCTTCCTAATGGTCCAAAGTCCCAAGCATTAGCAAGCCCTCCATAGATTTCACTTCCAGGGAATACAAACCCATATTGTTTGCAAAAATTAACTATATCTTCCATTGTATATTTATTCATTATTCTTCCTCCATTTTCATTTGTTCATAAGCAAATATATTTTGTAATGTTTTTAAGTTTCTATCTAATGTTCTTTTTCTTACATAAGTACCTATTTCAATATTTGATTTTAGACTACCATTATAAACTATTTCATTTTTATTATCTTCATATAGTATGAATGTACTTTTCATGGTACTAATACTATATCTAGTTATAGCTTCTAAGCCCACATATTTATCAATTGTATCTAGTACTTGGTAGAGTAATGTTTTTTCATTTTCATTTAAAACTAAGTATAAAACATTATCTTCTATTCCCATATTAGTTTGATTTTTAGTCATATTAATAACTATTCTATAATTAGGATTATTAATAAGATTTTGAATCAAAGTATCTATGTAATCAAGATTATATTTATAAATTATTGGTTCTAGATACTTAGTATCAATATTTAGCCCTCTTAATTCTAATTTTTTACCATCTATTCTTTTTATAGTAAATATTTGATTACCATTTATTTTTTCAACAATATAATTTTTTAATTTACATTCATGGATAAATTTATCAATTATAAGGTTTATTTTTTGTTTATAGTTACCTACTAATTCATCTTTAATAGGTATAGTATGAATAGTATCAGTATTATCTTTAGTTTTAGTAACATTAATACTTTTAGTACCATTTAAGTTTATTTTGATATCTTGATACCCGGTATCTAAATTTTCTATTGTTTTCATTTTCATAGTTTATACTCCATATAGCTACTCGCTTTACTTCTAAAGTATATAAAATATTCTTTTAAAATTCAAGGCTTTTTTACAATTTATAAAAGCCATAAACACTCAAAGTTATGACTTT
>HF998240.1 GCA_000433255.1 Coprobacillus sp. CAG:605
TTATTTATTATAAAAAAACTTACGAACTTTTCAGTCCGTAAGTTGATTTCAAATGGAGCCTTAACTATACACGTATGCAAAAATAATACTTCCAAGAATGATTAAATCACTCTGACAAATTTATTATACCATTCCATTAAATATTTTAAAGGAGTATAGAAAAAATTGTCAAAATATAGTATAATTTTTGTGATGGGAATTTAATTTATACAGGGAGTTACAATTATGAAAAAAAATACTAATAATTTAAGTAAATTATTTAAATATTATAAAAAATATAAGTTTTTATCTATAATGGTAATTATATTAAGTTTGGGGTATGCTGGAATATCTTTATTATCACCTATATATGAAGGTAAAATGTTAGGTTTTTTTGAAAATTTTAATAAAAACCAAATATTAAATACTGCTTTATTTTTAGTTATATTAAGGATTATAATAGAAATAGTTACTAATTTATGGTCAAGAACAGTTTTGAAATTAAATGGAAAAGTAAATTTTGATTTAAAAAGTGATATGTTAAAAAGTTTAACTAATTTTGAAATAAAAAACTTTGATAATACAAATTCAGGACTTTTTATATCCAGATTAAATAAAGATACAACCGAATTATCTGAGTTATTTGATTATATAACAGATGATTTATCTGGTATTATACTTAACATCAGTTTTATAATTTATGTATTTTTTCTTAATATATATTTAGGCTTCTATTTAATTTTAAATGTAATTTTAGTATATATTTTAACATCAAAGAAATTATTTTATTACAAAAGAGTAAAAAAAGATTACAAAGAAAAAGATGAAAAAGTAGTAGGACTATATACAGACGTAGTAAGAGGAATAAGAGAAATAAAAGATCTTAATTTAAAGTCAACAGTTTTACAAGACGTCAATCAAAAACAAACGGAAACAATTAAGGCTGAAATAAAGAGTATAGATACAAGAAGGACATGGAATAGATGGATTAAAGCTTTTCAACATATATTAGACTTTATATTTATCTTAATATCAATTTATTTTATTACGCATAAATCTCTTGAAATCAGTTCATTTTTAATAATTTTCTTATATAAAAATAAAGTACTAGATTTAATAAATTATATTTCTGAGATAAGAGAAAAATTAGCAGATGGAAAAGTATCATCTCAAAGAGTGTTTGATATAATTACATATGAATCATTTTCTAAGGAAACATATGGAGATTTAGATATCAAAAATATAAAAGGTTCAATTGAATTTAAAAATTTGAAATTCAAATATGGTTCAAATAATTTGTTTGAAAATCTTAATTTTAAAATAGATTGTAATAAAATGGTGGCTATAGTTGGAAAAAGTGGTGAAGGAAAGTCTACTATATTAAAGTTGATTAATAAAAGTTACAGCGCTAGTGATGGTGAAATCTTAATAGATAATTATAATATAAATACTTTATCAGAAACAACAATAAGAAATAATATTTCAGTAGTTTCTCAATCACCTTATATATTTAATCTTTCAATAAAAGAAAATATCAGATTAGCAAATCCTAAAGCTTCAGATAAAGAAATAGAAGATGTATGTAGGAAGGCTCAATTACATGATGCTATTATGGAAATGCAAGATGGATATGAAACAATTGTGGGTGAAAATGGAGTAATATTAAGTGGTGGACAAAAGCAAAGATTAGCAATTGCCAGAGTTCTTATAAAAAAATCAAAGATTGTTTTATTTGATGAGGCTACAAGTTCATTAGACAACAATAATCAAGAAAAAATTAAAAATATTATTAAGAATTTATCTAAAGATCATACAGTGATAATTGTGGCACATAGACTGAGCACAATAATTGACTCAGATTGTATATTTGTTTTAAACAATCATGAAATAATTGATAGTGGTACTCATAATGAATTAATAAAGAAATGCCCAGAATATAAAAATTTATATGAAATTGAAGGTTAAAGTTGTAAAGACAATGCTTAATTGGCATTGTCTTTGTCGTTTATAATAGATAATAAATATTCTTTTTTCTCACTGTTCTGTATTTTTAAATTTTCTATTTTAGTCCCAATTAAAATAAATTTTTCATCATCACTTAAAAAAACATTAACTTTATTATTTCTTATTCTCATAATTTAACATCTCCTTTCTAAAATTTAAGGGTATGGAAATTCCAATAATAGAATTTGTATGGGAGTACAAATTCAGTGCTTGCCAGACAAAAT
>HF998241.1:0-347 GCA_000433255.1 Coprobacillus sp. CAG:605
CCATCGAAAGTGTTGTCTGGAATTTAGGTGGAACAGCAAATTATAGTTCAGCAAGCAATGGGCTAGCTAGTCATTTTTATGGATATGAAAGGGGAACCACTGTATACAGTGGCCATGCAACAAACTGGACAGGAAAAATAGGTTTAATGTACCCAAGTGATTATGGCTATGCTACTTCTGGTGGTTCAACAACCGATAGAGCAACATGTTTAGCAAAGGAAATGTATAATTGGGATGGTTCAGATGTAAGTGATTGTAAGACCAATGATTACCTATACAAATCAAGTTACTATCAGTGGACTTTAGCGCCTAATTCGTGGTATGCGAACTACGTCTTCCGCGTGGAC
>HF998241.1:363-25400 GCA_000433255.1 Coprobacillus sp. CAG:605
CCCGCACCGGCTATGTCAGCAGCATCGATGCGTACACTGACTACGATTCCGTTCGGCCTGCCGTTTTTCTGAAATCTAATATCTCTATAACAGATGTAGGAATAGGGACAGCTGAATCTCCGTTTCAACTAAAAGTAGGTTAAAAGAAGATAAGAGCTAATGAAATACATGGTGGATGTATAAAAAACTATGGAGTGAGTGCAGTAAACGTTGAGTCGGCTGTAGGACTTATCAACAGGAAAAACTATATAGAAAGGAAAGAAATTTAGATATTGGTTCAAAAGGCTCGCCCATTAGGGCGAGAAACAAAATAGGGAAATTTCGTTACAAAGCGCCTAATTCGTCGAATGCGAACAACGTCTTCAACGTGAACAACACCGGCTATGTCAACAACAACAATGCGAACAATGACAACAATTCCGTTCGGCCTGCCGTTTTGAGCAGCACCTAAGTATCATGTTTATATGGTCAAGGCTATATGAAAGAAGCTTAGGTACAGAAATTTTCCTTGACTAATAGTCTAAAAATAAAGTATGTGGAGTAGAACTTATGGGAACTACTCCTTAAGCATACTAAAGACTAATGAATAAACTGGAAATATATAAGAATGGTAACTTCTTAAATGCTTATGAAGAAAATGCAATAATACTTCATAAGCTATTTAATTATAAAGTTATTGAAAGTGATAAACATAAATATAAATGTGGTTTTCCATTAACCCAATATAATAAAATAATAAATGGTTTACAAGATAACAAAATATCATATATCGTCTATGATAATGAAACTATCTTAGAAGAAAAAGATTATCATAAATTAAATAACTATGAAAAAGAATATAAAGAAGCAATGAAAAAGCTTGAACTAGATACCAAAGCTAATATAGTTTATAACAAAGTATTAAAATTAAATGATAGAAAGCTAGAAGAATTTCTAGATAAAATGTTAACATGGCTGAAATAACTAATAAAGAATTTATAATTTTAACTAAGAGTAAAGACTTAATATTTTATATTGATGATATCTTAGAAAACGTTCCAAGAAAAGATATGTATTATAAAGATAGAATAAGAGATTGTTGTCATCAAATTATTTATAATATTATATATATAAATAATAGTAAGATAATAGATAATACTTGTTTTAGTAATATATTAACTAATATATCATTAATAGACTTATATTTAGAAAGATTAGTAAAAAAGAATTATATATCTCTTAGTACTTCGAATAAGATAGCAGTTAAATTAACTGAGATAAACAAAATGTGTAATACTTGGAGAAAAAACAGTGAAGAAAGTTAATATTATTGATTTAGATAATGTCTATAAAGACATTATCAAAAATGTTAAGAATAAAAGAAGAATATATGAATTTGAAAAATATAAATTAGAATATCTTACTTTGTGTGCTAATATTATAAATGAAGGCAATTATAAAGGTGGTTATTACAATATCTTTATTATCTATGAACCAAAGCTTAGAGTAATAATGAGCCAAAAGCTTTTAGATAAAATAATTAATCATTATATTACTAGAACTGTATTAATTCCTAAATTAGATAAATTCTTATTAGACGAAAACACAGCAACTAGAATTAATAAAGGCCATTCTTATGCCATTAACTTATTTAAAGAAGGAATAGAGTATTATAAACGAAGATATAAAACATTTTATTTCTTAAAACTAGATATAAAAAAATATTTTTATAATATCGATCATGAAGTATTAAAAAGCTTAATAAAACCATATTTAGATAATGAAGAATATAAAATATTATGTTCTATAATAGATAGTACAGATTTACCTTATATTAATGAAAAAATAAGTATTCTAAGAAATAAATATAATGAAGACTTACCATACTACAAAATAGGTAAAGGCTTACCTATTGGTAATATGACTAGTCAATTTCTAGCAGTATTCTATTTATATAAACTACATTATTTTATAAAGCATAATCTTCATATAAAGAAATTTGTTGTATATATGGATGATTATATTTTAATTCATGAAGACAAAGAATATCTAAAATATTGTAAGAAAGTTATTGAAGAAAAGTTAAATAAAGAATATAAACTAGAATTAAACAAAAACAAATCTATGATAACGAGGTCAAGTAGTGGCATAAACTTTTTAGGGCATAGATTTATTATAAAGGGTAATAAAACAATAATAAAAATTACCAACAGTACCAAAAGAAAAATAAAAACTGGTATTAGAAAAAATTTAAACAAATATAATAATAAATTAATTAACTATCAAAAATTGTTTAGTAGTATCACAAATTATAAGTATAGTTATATTTTTGTTAATCATAAAAAGATTAATGAAATTATAGAAAGAGAATTGTAATGAAAAGATACGAAATAACAAAAAAATTTTATAAACATTATATAATCTATATTTTAGTAAAAGGTAAATATAGATTATATAATGTCGATAAAGAAATAAGTAATAATTTTAAATTAGACAGAGTTAATGTAATTAAGTTGAATAATTTAGATATAGAAAGTATTGTTGAGTATAGAGATAATAGATATGTTAATTTGTATGCAAAAACAATGATAATTAAAATTATTAATAAGTATAAAATAACTAAAAAAACTTCTTAGTTTTTCATTCCAAGAAGTTTTTTAGTTATTTTTAAGGTATCTTCGTCAGTATTTAAGAGTTTTATAATAGTTTTATCATCTAAGCCATTATTTTTCATATTAAGGATAGAACTTTTAATGGTTTGTTCTCTACCTTGTTCAATACCTTCTTCACGAGCATAAAATCTCTCACTAGAAATAATAGAGTTATATTCTTCTTCGTAATTACGAACAATAACGCCTTTATCAGCATCAAATGTCAACATAAAATCAACAACCCTTCTTAATATAGGATTATTACTTGCAAGCTTACTAAGCTTATCTCTATCTTTCGTACTTAAAAATACTAAGTACTCAAGCAATTCCTTCGATACACCTTTATTATATTTACAATTTGTAACATTGTCAAGCGAATACGTAACTCTTCTAATTGGTTTAAATTCTTTATTAAAATACTTATGATTATATAGATAATCTTCTTGATAAAGAAAATCTCCAACATTTACATCGTGACATAACACAACTTGCAAAACCTGAAAATTTTCTTTGTAGTTGCCTTTATTGTACCGACAGAAAAGTCGATATATTTCGGCAGCATAATTAGTTTCCTTTGTTAGGATATATTTTCGATAATACCTACATACTTCAAAATCAATAATCAAATTTTCGTTAACCTTAAAAGTTAAATCGGTTTCACAATATTGGCTTGTACTTTTAATATACGTTGTATCGATAAACTCACCCATCTTTACTATTTCTAAATCTATTCCGGTAATAAGACTAATCAAATTATATAAAAATTCTGGACAATTTTTTGCAATAGCTTTAAAAACATAATCGTGAGTTAGTGGAATAACGACTGGTTTTATTGTTATCACCTCCGTTCATGCCACGTATCATATAGAGTTCTAAAATAAAAGTCAAAAACCCAAAAGTTATAAATTCTGCAGCAAAAACGCGTTTAAAACGCAAATTTGGTCCTAAAATTAAAAAACTACATACCTTTTTTGCAGAAATTCAAATTCTCACAAATTAAAAAAAGTTACATCTTTACATAAAAAACGTAAACTTTATTGGCGCAATCTTATCAAAAATACTTGAACTGTCCAGATATTCTAATAAAAAGACTTACTTTTGATAGCAAATGTGAACTAATAGCACACACAAAATATAATATGTTCTAACTTAAATTAATTGTAAAAAATCAAATTGAAAAATACCCTAAACAATGCTAAAATTATAATAGTAGGAGAGGGCTAAAATGATAACATATAATGAACTAAGAAAATCTATTGAAGAAGATATATACTATTTCTTTAAAATACCCCAAGCACCATATAATACACCAGCTATTCATTTGCAAAAGAGAATAAATGACTACCTTAACTTCAAACTTAAATGGCTGTATGCTAAAGAAAAGCCAAGTACTAAAGAAGAAATTGACAAGTTAAAACAAACATTCCATGACGAATACCTTAATATGTTAGAAGAATATTGTCTATCTTTTCTTAATGTCTTTGAACAAGAACATCATATTACCTTAAATCAACAAGCTAATTCTAAGTTAGTCCAAGACATTTTAAAGTTCGATACCGGAATAACCCCTCTAATTAATATCTCGGTAATATCTTCTTTGATTTTAAAACGAGCCACAACTTTAGCTAAATACTGTGACAATAAATTAGCCGAAAAAAGAGCATTCTTCGACCAAGAACTAACCACTATCTTAAATACCTTTACCGCTCGTAGCTATTATCAAAATATCGAAACCGATTTAAACACTTACAAAGAACAAACTTTAAATAACATTATGGATCGTGTTCAAGAGCTAGGCAACGTAACCCTTAGTATTTATGAAATTAAAGATAAAATAAACTATCCTGACCTAATTCAAAACTATCAATTTAATATAAAGAAAATGTTTCTCGACATTGAAGATATCTTAGATAACAAACTCTTTCTAATTGCTAAAATAAATATTCTATATAATAATAAAATAATTAATACTGAGATATATAATATATTAAATGAAAAAATAGAAAATATAAAAAACTTTAAAACTTATAAAGAATCCTTGCTTGGTGTAGGGTAACAGACAAACAATAGTCATGACAACGCTCATGGCTACTTTTGTCAACTAATAGTAAAAAGATACTTAAAAAATACAAAGTATAGTATAATATTAGTAGGTGATTAACTAATGAAGATAATTGTAAGTGCCGGAGGTACAGGGGGACATATATACCCAGCTTTAGCTATAATAGATAAATTCTTAGAACATGATAAAAATACCGAAGTATTATATATAGGTACCCATAATAGAATGGAAAAAGATATCGTACCAAAAAGAAATATAAAATATATACCGATAGAGATATATGGTCTAACTAAGAATATAGGACATGATATAAAAGATATCTTTCTAATAAGGAAAGCTAAGAAGAAACTAAAGAAAATAATGTTAGAATATAAACCAGATGTAGTACTAGGTATAGGAGGATATGTAACATACCCCGTAATAACTACGGCTAAAAAACTTAATATACCAATATTTATCCATGAACAAAATGCTATACCTGGTAAAGTAAATAAATTAACTAGTAAGTATGCTGATATAATAGGAGTATCTTTTAAAGAAAGTATTAAGTATTTTAAAAATAAGAAAGTTATATATACAGGTAATCCAACTGGAGAGAAAGCTTTAAATACGAAAGAGATTACAAGAAGTAGTTTAGGGTTATCTGACAATAAGAAACTAGTCGTAATAGTAATGGGTTCTTTAGGATCAATGACAATAAATAATACTATGAAAGAGTTCTTAAAGGTTGCTAGTAATGAAGAATACCAAGTATTATATATAACAGGAAAGAACTACTATGAAGATTATAAAAATACTAAGTATAATGATAATATTAAAGTATTGCCTTACTTAGATAACTTACCAGGGTTACTTAAAAATACAGATATCTTAGTAACTAGAGCTGGAGCGTCAACTATAGCCGAAATAACAGCATTAAATGTTGTATCAATCTTTATACCAAGTCCATATGTTGCTAATAATCATCAATACTATAATGCCCTAGAACTTAAAAATAGTGGTTGTGGAGAAATACTTGAAGAAAAAGATTTAACTAGTGAGGGTTTAAATAATAAGATAAAAGAATTAATAAATGATAAGAATAAATATCAAAAAATAAAGAATAATTTAGGGAAAAATAAAACAATTAATAGTAGTGAAATAATCTATCAAAACATCAAGGAGTTAATTAAAAATGAAAGAAATATGTGAGATATTAGAGGGTGTTTCCTTAAAAAATTATAATACTTATAGAATAGATACAAAGACTAAGTATTTAGCACTACCTAGTTCGGTAGAGGAACTAAAAGGGTTATTAGAGTATTTAAATAAAGAAAAAATAAAGTATATTATTCTAGGTAATGGGTCAAATGTTATTATTGGAGATAGTGTATATGATGGGGTTATTATTGTTCTAACGAAGATAAATGATATTAAGATAGATAATAATGTAATAATAGCGGAATGTGGGGCAATGTTACCTAAGATGTGTAATGTTGCAACAAGTAATAGTCTTAAAGGATTAGAATGGGCTAGTGGGATCCCTGGAACTTTAGGTGGTTCAGTAGTAGGTAATGCCGGAGCATATCTTTCTTGTATCTTTGATTATTTAATTGATGTAACTGTGTTAAAAAATGGAAAGATAGATACCATAAAGAAAGAAGATATCAAGTATGGGTATCGTTATACAGAGTTTAAAGATAATAAAGATATTATAATATTAAAAGCTAGATTGATGTTAGAAAAAGGTTCAGTTCAAGAATCTTTAGAGTTAATTCAAGATAGAAGAGAAAGAAGATTAAAAAGTCAACCACTTAATTATCCTTCAGCAGGGTCAGTATTTAGAAATCCTTCTAAGGAGAGTCCAGCTGGTAAGTTAATTGAAGAGGCTAGTCTTAAAGGATATAGGTTAGGTGGCGCTGAGGTTTCTAGATTACATGCTAATTTTATAATTAATGTAGATAATGCTAAGGCTTGTGATATTAAAGAGTTAATTAAAGTAATAAAGGATAAGGTTAAAGAAAAAGATAATATTGATTTAATATGTGAACAAGAGATACTAGAATGGAAGTAGAATATGAAAAAACAAAGAGTAAAAAGGAAAAAGAAAAAACTAAGATTAAATTATAAAAGGATATTTAAAGCTTTATTGGTACTTACTGGGATAATTTTAGTAATAGTGTATTTTTGTAATCTACATATTAAAAGAATAAAGATATCGGGGACAAAATTTATTAGTGATAAAGAGATAATTGAGGTTGCAGGAATAAAAGATTATCCGAAGATGTTTAGTTTTTTAAATAAGGATATTGAGAGTAAGATAAAGACTATTGATTTAGTAAGTAAGGTAAGGGTTACTAAGAGTATGTTTGGTACATTAAGTATAGACATAGTAGAGGATCGTGTGCTATTCTATAATGACGTAACACATATGGCGGTTACTAGTTCGAATAGAGAAATCGAAGATAAGGGGTACCTTGGGGTGCCTAAGCTTACGACTTTGGTTTCTAAGGATGTTTATGAAGAGTTTGTTAAGGCTTTAAATAAAGTTGATAAAGATATTTTAAGTTGTATTAATACGATTTCTTATGAACCTACGACTTCTACTAGTGGTGTTGTTATTGATGATAAACGCTTCAGATTAAGTATGAATGATGGCAATGAGGTTGTGGTTAATACTTTAAATATTGATAAACTTAATAATTATTTTGAAGTTTTGGAAACGAAGAATAATAGCATGGGAAGTGTTTTAGGAGTTTTCTTTTTTGATTCAGCGACAACAAATAATACTTTCCAATCATTTGAGAGTATAAGTAAAGGGGAATTGGTTGCGGATGGAGAAACTACCAAAGAATAATTATTTTAAGATGGGTGAGGATATTTTAAAGAATTTGGATAAGCCTAGTAGGGTTTTGTTGCATTCTTGTTGTGCACCTTGTAGTTCTGCTTGTATTGAGTATTTAACGAAGTATGTTGATGTTACGGTGTTATATTATAACCCTAATATTGAACCATATGAGGAGTATTTGAAGAGGAAGAATGAGGAGATTAGGTTTATAAAGGAGTATCCTAGTATTCACAAGTTAGATATTATTGACTGTGATTATGATAATGATAAGTTTAGAAAGTTAACTTGTGGGTTGGAAGATTTAGAAGAAGGCGGCGTTAGATGTCATAAGTGTTATTTGATGAGGATGCTGTATACGGGATATAAGGCTCAGGAGTTAGGGTATGATTATTTTTGTACGACTTTGACTTTAAGTCCTTATAAGAATAGCCAGGTTTTAAATCGGTTGGGGCATACGGCAGAGGTTATGACGGACGCTAAGTACTTGTATACAGATTTTAAGAAGAATAATGGTAATTTAAGGAGTATTGAATTATCGAAGGAGTATAATTTATATCGTCAGGATTATTGTGGTTGTGTATTTTCTAAAAGAGATAGAGATAAGAGAAAACAAAAACAGGAGCGTTTGTAAACTCCTGTTTTTGCAAAATCTAAACAAAAAAATACGCCTAACTACTGTTAGGTGTTAAGCAATTATACGGCAACACCCAACAGTCAGATTGAATGTTTATATGAAGTTTCCTTCATACATGAATATGATAACATAATTAATACTAGAATACAATAGCAAAATTCGATACATATTAGATATATTCCAATAAGAAGTTAACAAAATGTATATTTTGCTATTGCTATTAAAGAACATGCATGGTATACTTTTAGTGGAAGTACTCAATAGTTGGTGTGTTGCCTCAAAATATGTCTTTGGACATAAGGAAGAGGTGATAGTATGAAAAATAATAATTCTTTTAATAAGGATGTCATATCGTTATTTAAAATGATTTCAATTACTTTAATACTAATTGCTTTGATTTTTTTATTTAAAATTTAAAAAGCAAATAAGCACCTAACTAATTGTTAGGTGCACCCTAATTTATAGGCAACACCCAACAAGCAAAATTGAGTATTTCCTTTTTTATTATATGAAGTTTCCTTCATTCACATACATCTTAACAAATAAATTATATTTTGTCAAGGTATGCTAAGAGAAAATTAAGTGCATAAATAAAAAAATAATAGGCATTTAAAAGATTATGTGGTAAGATAGGTACTAACTTTATTTATGGGGGATAATATGGATAATAGATTTAAAATTTGTGAGTTATATATCGATAAAAAGGTAATTAATGATAGTGTGTTATTATCACTTGGAGTATCTAAGGAAGAGATAGATACTTTGTTAGAAGATAAGGTAATAGCTAAACAAGGTAGTGGCTATGTACCTAGTAGTAATCTAATGTATAAGTATGCCAAGAAATTATTACAAGAGAATTATCCTAATTTAGCATATGTTGCCATGCAAGAAGCTGCTAAGTTAGATAGTAATAACATGGATGCAATATTATACATGATATGGGATAGTGTTAATAATGGCTATCAAAATATTTTAGAGTATATAGATAATATTCTAAATAGTAAGAATAAAAGTAGGGGACTTTGTTATTTGTACTTAGTTAGTAATATTATAGAGATACCACCATATTATAAAGAATGGTTAAAATATTTAAGTATCGATGATTTAACAATTTTAAATAATGGTGTAATGAATGAGAAAGAAAAGAAGATTATTTTATCTTGCTATAACAAACGCTTTGGTTTAGCAAAAAAACAAATGAAAGAGTTGGAAAAAGAAAGTGAATTAGACTTAAATAATAAAATAGTTAAAGAAATGCTATTTGATATAACAAGAAAAAATGAAAAAAAGAAAAAAGATATTTATACGCTAGTTAAAGCGGGTAATTATCAAGAAGTTGAAAGTGTTTTAGCTAAGGGTGCAATGTTATCTTGCGAAGAAAAAATGATACTAAGTTTAGCTAGAGATACTTTAAGAGAAACATATCCTAACTATTCTAGAGTAAGTAGAACAATTGATGAAGCCATAATTAATAAGAACTATGAAGAAGCTTTGAAATTATTTAATGAGAAGTATGGCCAAGTTAATTATGAGTTAGAATTAAATTTACAAACTATTAAAATGTTGCTTGAGTACTTAGTAGGAAGAACTAAAGAAAAAGAAGTTAGAGAAAGAATAGAGCAAGAAAAAACATTAAGTTATGAAGATGCTAAGGCTTTGTATTTAAGAAAAATAGCTAATATAAAAAATGATTTAGTAGTAGTTACTAAACCTTTAAATAAATCTTCAAGACAAATGATGTATAAGGTAGCTAGAGAGTTTCCAGATACACTTTGTTCTTCTGCTGGGGTAGGTAAAGATAAGATTGTATTTATAACGGACTATGATAGAAATGCGGACAAAGATATTAGAAAAGAATTAGTTCAAAAGTTAATTATAGCTGGTAAAACCAAAGATTTTACTACGGAGTTAGAGTTAGCGGTAAGATTAATTCGCAGTGGTTATATATTTGCTCATGTGTTTGCTAGTCTTGGTTATGCTTATTTAGGATTATTCTTAGATAGAAAAAGAGCAATTGAATTTTTTACGATTGCCAATGAATTAGATAAAGAAGAGGGTTCGACTTATGATTTTACAAATTTAATATTTAGATTACAAAATAAAGATAATAGTAGTTATGAGAAGAAACCGGTAACAACTGAATTTCAAACTGAGAATGATTTTCAAGATAACATTAGTGATAATTTATTTAGTATGGAATTAGAGCTTTTGAATTCAGGGTTATCATTAGATGAAATTACAAGAAAATTAAATTTAACTGAAGACCAAAGTTTGATAATGTATCTTAATTTAGCTAGAGAATGCTTTAGCTCGGGTTATGATACAGTAGGAGAAAAGCTTTTAAAGTTAGTAATTAAAAGTAAGAATAAAACTTTAAAAGTTAGTAAATTACTAAAAGAAATTCAAAGTAGGAAGAAGTTTTATAAAATACAAGAACCTAAAACTTTAACATTGAACTTAAAAAATATGTTTAAAAAAAGTACTCTTTAGAAAGTACTAGTCAACGAAGTTCTTTAAGAACTCTTCGTAAGCTTTAAATGAAACATCGTGTTTCATTTTTTTATATTTAAGATTTTTAGATTTTAGTATTTCTTTAACAAAGTATTCTAAAAGATAAGGATTACGAATAAGGATAGGCCCTAGTAAGAAAGTACCATAGAAATTATTCTTTCTAATACCTTCTTTTATATTATTTGGTTCATAACCACAACCTTTGATTACTTCAAAAATACTATTTTCTTTATTATCAGTTATAATACATTCACGGTTTTGAAAACCAATGATGCGTTCATTAATAAGATTAGTAATAAACACTTGGTCACCAACTATACGAAAATCAATTCTTTTAGTTTGATAATTTAAGATACCTAGTTTACTAAATAGTTCTAGAGAGTTTCCGGTAGCTAAAATAAATTTATCATCATTAATATATTTTTCAAGGTCAGAACGATATTTTTTTAAATCTTCGAAAGTTATATCAATAGATTCGTCTAAGCCGGAACCAACATAGATAAAATCATAATCATTAAAATTTATTTCATCATCAATAGTTTTAAAATCAACATTAACTTTAAGTCCTTGGTATTCTAAGGCCTTAACTAAGGCACGCATATTACCATTTTCACCATATATATTTAAGATATCATAATATAAATGTAATAATTTAATTTTCATTTTCTTCATCCTTTATCATTGTTTTTAATTCTTTAATAACATCGGTCCAGACCATGGTGTAGATATTTTGATGTTTATATTCTTTTAAGTAGTTTAAAAGTTCTTTAGTATCATTAACTAGGATTATTTTTTTAGGATCGATGTTGGCATATGATAATCTTGTTGCTAAGTCATATTTAAAACGGCCAATTAGGAAGATTTTATCGATAGAGTCATCATTTAATAGTTCAAAATCTATATCATATAACCAAGAGAGGTCTGATTCTTTATAACGCCTTGAGACGTAGTCAAACCCTAGTACTACACCTTTAATGCCACTTTGTTCTTTAATATAACGGCAGCTTTGATAATAACTTAGATTGTTTTCGTTTTTAGTTTCTAACATAGTAATAATATGATTTTTATATTCTAGTGATTTACCACGTTTAGCTTCTTTGGTATCTTTGTTTAAGGCGTAAGCGATTGATTCTTTTGATACGCCAATTGTACGAAGGGTTGTGTATGCAGCAGTGGCAGCATAAGCCGCATAAATAACATTTTTATCTAAATTTATTTTAGTATTTTCAATAACTAATTCTTTTTTATTTAAATTAACTTTACTGGCTTCAAAATCAGGTATTCCTCTTTCAAAGTCATTATTTTTACAAGAGTATAAACCTAGGTGTCCATAATGATAATATGCATAAGATAATTTTNAATATGCATAAGATAATTTTTTATGACATTTAGGACAGTAAGCAAAGTCGACATTTTCAAGGCGAGGTTTTTTAATATCACCACTGATATGAGCAATACCAAAAGTAGTAATTTTACCATGGTGAATATCTTTAAAACGATTTACTAAAGGATCATCTACATTGATAATTAATTCCATGTCGTCAGTAATAATTTTTTTAATATCATTTAAAACGATTATTGGATTACCGTTACGAGTAGGTTGGTCTCTAGTTAGGTTAGTTATAACCAAATGAGTTGGCTTGTTTTTGGTAAATATTAATTTTAGATGTCTTTCATCACATTCTAATAAAAGAGCATCACAGTCCATGTGGCCATTAAGTTTGCAATGATTTAAGATTGTGGTTGTAACACCTAAAACACCATTGTCGCCAGTTTCGTTAAATGCTACTTTGTAGCCCGCATCATCTAGAGTATGTTTAATCAAACTACAAGTACTACCTTTACCGGCTGATCCAGTTACCGCAATAACATACTTAGGATATTTAACATACGTTAGAGCTTTCTTATCTAACCAGTCATAAATAATATGCCCAGGCCATTGACCACCATTCTTACCAATTAACTTACAAAAAAAAGTAACAAGTTTATTAATTAAAACAAGAAAAAATATTTTCATTATCCATCACCTAGAAGTTATTTTACCATAAAAGATTATTTTTTGGCATATTTTGTCGAAAATATAGGATATTTTTTTATTATTTGTTATATTAGTTTTGGTGATAGAGTTGAATATATTTTATAATGATAATACGTTGTATGTTAATTTAGATGAGTACTTAGATGATTATGTATTAAATAAATTAAAGAAAAGAGTGTTTAATATTTTAGAAGATTATGATATTGAAAATATTGTACTAAATATAGTTACTAGTAATAAAAATAATTATTTATTAGATGATTTTATAAGAGAGTATAAGAAGAAATTTAGAGGTAATTTGATTGTCAAGTAGAAGAGTTATCCTTGAAATATTAGGGTAATTCTTTTATATTATAGTTGTGGTGATTTAATGAGTAAATTTAAAAAAAAGTTAGATAAACATTGGGTAATGATTGTAGGGATCTTTTTAGTATCTTTAGGTATTATGTTACCGTTATTTATACAAGAATATCATATTAATGATGATACAATGTATCATATAACTACTATTGCTAGTATTAAAGATTTAATTAGAAATGATTTTTTTTCTGGTATTACGGGAAAAATATTACCTAATATAGGGAATAATTTTGGGTATGGAAGTAGGTTGTTTTATCCCCCTATATTTCATACTGCGTGTGCTTATTTATCGTACTTTTTAGATAATTTTAATGTTAGTTTGACTACCAGTGTTAAGATATTATATTTGATAACATTTTTCATATCTGGTTGTATGATGTATTTATGTAGTTATCGTTTTACTAAAAAGAAGCCTTTGGCTTTTATATCGAGTGTTATTTATTTAGCAAGTAGTTATCATATTAATGAGATTTATGTAAGAGATGCTCAGGCGGAGAGTTTATTATTTGTTTTCTTACCATTAGTTATTCTAGGACTTAAAGAGTTATTGGAAGGTAATAAAAAGTGGTTTTATCCTTGTTTTATAATTGGGTATGTTGGGGGTATATTATCTCATTTTACAATGATGATTTATGTAACGTTGTTTTTAGGTATTGTAATGCTTATTATGTATAAGAAAATATTTAAGAAGGAGTTTATTGTACCCTTTATTAAGGCTTGTGTTTTAGTTCTTTTATTAACGGCGTTCTTTTTTGAACCATTATTTGAACATAAGTTATTTGGAAATTATATGGTTTATAAGAAATGGGTTATGTCGCTTGGTGTTTGGCATAAGACTTTATGGGGTATTGAGTATATCTTACCTTTAGGAATAGATGATATTTATTTCTATTTTTCAATGGCTACACTGGTTCTGATGAGTATAGTTTTAACAAAGAAAAAAGCTATTTTTAAAGAGGATAAATATAAGTTAGTAGGTATATTTACTTTGATAAGCTTTATTATGTCTTCAAGATATTCACCTTGGAAGTTTATGCCTTATAGTTTATTTATGATTCAATTTGGGTGGCGTTTAGTTACTTTAGTTATTTTAGGCGTTTCTATTATGGCAGTGGTGGCATTAGAAAATACTAGAGTTTCAACTAAGGCTTTATGTTTAGCATGTATTTTGTTATCGGGGTTATTTAGTATTCATTTTGCATCAAGTGATGTAGTTACAGAACCTTATGATTATTCTTATGGTCTAGGGTGGCAAAGAGAATATATGCCCGTTAGTTTAATGGATGATGATATGGCTTATTATAATGAAAGAAGTCATAAGGTTATTAATTTGGATACTAAGAGTGAAGTCGAGGTAACTTATGGCAATTATCCAAGCATAGAGTTTGAAATAACGGAGACTGGACGATACGAGTTACCTAGGATATTTTACTTTGGTTATGAGTTAGTTGATAAAGATAATAAGAAGATTTCTTTGAAAGAAAGTGAACATGGTTTTGTAGAAGCTAGTTTAGATAAGGGTACTTATAAGTTAAGTTTTAAAAAGACTTTAGCATACAGGATATGTATTTATATATCTTTGATTACTTTGATAGGTATAATTTTATACTTAGTATTTAGAAAAGTAAGACATTAATAGAAATAGGAATTATTAAAATGAAAATATATATTGTTAGACATGGACAGACTAATCATAATCTTAAGAAGATTTATAGTAATGAGGACGAAGATTTAAATTCAAAGGGTATAAATCAAGCCAATAAATTAAAAGAGCAAATAAAAAAGATCGATTATGATATTATAATTTCTTCTCCTTTAATTAGAGCTAAACATACTGCTAATATAATTAATGTTAAAAATACTGATATTTTAATAGACGAGAGGTTAACAGAACGAAATCCTGGTAGTTTAAATGGAATTAGTTTGTCAGCTACTAATAGAGAAGAATATTGGAACTATTATACTAAAATTAATTATGGTACAGAAGAAAGTATAGAAAACTTTTTTAATAGAGTATTTGATTTTTTGAATGAACTAAAGAATAAAGATTATGATACAGTTTTGATAGTAGCTCATAGTGGGGTATCAAAAGCATTTAGCGGATATTTTGAAGGAATACAAAATGGTAAGTTTTTAAATAGAGGACTTAAAAATTGTGAAATAAAAGAATATGTACTTTGAGATATTCTAGAATTAAGAAAAAGCCATTTACAAAATATGCCAAATATAATATAATTTTGGTATGTAAAGTAGATGATAAAATGAATAAAAATAAACTAATAATTGAAAATTGTCCAAACTTCTATAAAATAATTAATTTTGATTACTTTGAAGAAGATTATTTTACGGCTAATTTAATAAAAATATATCGAGATTTTGTATTTTCAATTGATCCAAGTAGTGAAAAAGAAATAACAAAAGTTAAAGAAATAGATAAAATATTAGCTAAGTATATAGATGATTATATCTTTAGAAAAGAAATGAAATATGAATTATTGAAAGTTAAAATTACTAAAGATGAAAATTTACTACAAAATCTTATTAATAGTATTATAGGGATATTTGAGCAATTTGAAGAAGGAAAGACAAGGAAAATTTATATTTCACGTTGGATATAGAGTACCACTTAGTGGTATTTTTTCTTTAAGTCTAGGCTTAAGTATGTTAGAATATATTTATAAGAGGAGTATATATTTATTATGAAAAAGTTTATCTTAATTGTTGTGAGTTTTTTATTTATAGGAAGTGTTAACGCCAACAGTATAAATAGTATTAAAATGGATATTTATATTGATAGTGAGGGTAATGCTAAGGTTGTAGAAAACTGGAATTATACAAGTAATAAAAATACAGAGATTTATCATGCTTATGAGTCTTTAGGGCAAAGTACGATTACGGATTTTAAAGTAAGTGATTCAACGGGGACTAATTATTTATTAGAAAGTAGTTGGGATATTGATGGAACGTTTAATGATAAAAAGTACAAGTATGGTTATCATAAAACTAGTAGTGGGGTAGAACTTTGTTTAGGAATAAGTCATTATGGTACTTATACTTATAATCTTACTTATACAATAAATAATTTTATTTATGAGTTAGATGATGCACAATTACTTTATTGGACTTTATTACCTAGTACGAGTGATAATTTAAAATCATATTATATAAGAATACATGCAGATAATCCATTTAGTGATGATTTACCGGTTTGGGGTTTTGGAGTATATGGTGATTATGCTTATGTAAGTGATGGAATTATTGAATTATCTAGTGCCGATAGTGTTGATAGTGATGAGTATGTTACATTGTTAGCTAAATTTCCTAAAGGAACATTTAATACAAGTAAAAGTTTAAATCATGATTTTTCTTATTACTTAGATATGGCCCAAGAAGGATCAACTTCCTATAAAACCAGTATTTGGAGTATTATATTTTCTGTTTTATCTACATTATTTTGGTTCATTGTACCCTTATTCTTATTTTTCTTGGCGTTAAAATATGGTAAGAGTTTTGGAAATAGGATTGCTAAAAAGAAGAAAGATAAAAATGCTCCGTATTTTAGAGATTTACCTTGTGGGGAAGATATTAAAAAGGCTTATTTAATTGGGGCAGAATATGGGGTTGTTAATAAAGAGACTAATCTTTTTGGAGCGTTCTTACTTAAATGGTTAAAAGAAGATAAGATTATGGTGATAAAAGAAGAAGGTAGTGGCTTATTAAAGAAAGATAATGTTAAAATACATTTGTTAGAAACACCAACTGATGAGGAAGAAGCTAGATTATATAATTATTTAATGGTTGCTAGTAGAGATGGTGTTTTGGAACAAAGAGAATTTAGTTTATGGTGTGAAAATAACTACAATAAGATATATACTTTACTTACAGATATTTGTGATACGCAGTTAGATACTTTAGTTAAAAACGGAATGATAACGGAACAAAGTAAGTTCTTTTCTACAAGTAATTATATAGCAACACCGGCTTTAGATGAGCTTGGATCTAGAATGATTGGGTTAAAGAAATTCTTTAAAGAGTTTGGTTCTTTAAATGAAAAAGAGCCAATTGAAGTTAAGCTATGGAATGAATATTTGATATATGCTCAGTTATTTGGGGTAGCTAGTGAGGTTGCTAAACAATTTAAAAAGTTATATCCTGATATCTTAGTTGATAATACTTATGATGATATTGTTATGATAAATACGTTCTCATATCGTAGTGTGGGTAACTTATCAAGTGCCAGATCTAAAGCCCAAAGTTATTCTTCTGGTGGTGGAGGATTTTCTTCTTCTGGCGGAGGCGGCGGTTCATTTGGTGGCGGCGGCTCAATGGGTTCAAGATAAAAATTGCCTTTAGTGGCGATTTTTTCTTTGGTTTTAAGGATATTTATTGTATAATATTAGGGTAATAATTAAGGATGTGATATAAATGTTTGAATACATGGGAGATAGATTAACTAACGCTATTAAGAATATTAAAGGTATGGGGCGTATTACGGAAGATAATATTAATGATGCCATGCGTGAGATTAGACTGGCCTTATTAGAAGCGGATGTTAACTATACAGTAGTAAAAGAATTTATAAATAATGTTAAAGAAAAAGCTTTAGGTATGGAAGTTGATAAGTCTTTAAAACCTGATGAAGTTTTTATTAAAATTGTTAAGGATGAGTTGGTGGAGCTTTTAGGCGGTGAGGCTGTACCTTTAGTAGTAGATAAAAATCCCACTATTTTAATGTTAGTAGGGCTTCAAGGTAGTGGTAAGACAACTACTAGTGGTAAGCTTGCTAATTATTTAAGAAAACGTCATGCGAAGAAACCACTTTTAGTGGCGTGTGATATTTATAGACCAGCCGCTATTGATCAGTTAAAGACAGTAGGAAAAGAATTAAATATTCCTGTTTTTAGTGAGGGTCAAATTGAAGTTACGAAGATTGTTAGGGATGCATTAGAGTATGCAAAAGAAAATAAGAATGATTATATCATTATTGATACTGCTGGACGCCTTCATATTGATGAACCTTTAATGGAAGAGTTAAAGGGTGTAGAAGAACTTGCTAAACCGGATGAGGTTATCTTAGTAATTGATGCCATGATGGGACAAGATGCAATAAATGTAATTAACGGATTTAATAATGCTCTTCATTTAACGGGCTGTATTTTAACAAAGTTAGATGGTAACACTAAGGGTGGTGTTGCTTTATCGGTAAGACATTTAACTAATGTACCGATTAAGTTTGTTGGTGATAGTGAAAAGTTAGACGGACTTTCGGAGTTTCATCCAGAGAGAATGGCTGAACGTATTTTAGATATGGGTGATATTTTATCTATTGCTGAGAAAGTTGAATCAGTGGTTAGTGAAGAAGAAGCTATGGAACAAGCTAAAAAGTTAAAGAAAGGTAACTATGACTTAGAAGATTTTCTAATGAATTTAAAACAAATGAAGAAGCTAGGACCTTTAGAAAAGCTACTTGGTATGTTACCTCAAGCTCGTCAAATGGGACTTAATAATGTTAATATTGATCCTAAAGATATTGCTCATGTAGAAGCTATTGTTTTATCGATGACTAAGGAAGAAAGAAGAAACCCGGAAATTTTGAAGGCTAGTCGTAAGCAAAGAATTGCTAAGGGTTCGGGTCGAAGTGTTGAAGAAGTTAATCGCTTGTTAAAACAATTTGATATGATGAAACAGATGATGAAACAATTTAGTAATGGAAAGATGAAGTTGCCATTCTAATGAAAGTTTTAACGATAAAAGAGCCATTTGCAGCTTTGATTGCAAATAAGGTAAAAAAAATAGAGACTAGAAGTTGGAAGACTAAGTATCGTGGAGAAATATACATACATGCTGGTGTTGCTAAGATTGATAAAAAGGTTAGTACGAGACCTGGTTTGAAAGAGTTGTATGAAAATTTAGATTTAAAGTATGGTTATATAATATGTAAGGCAAGATTAGTCGATTGCGTTTATATGGATGAAGTGTTTATGTCCGAGATAAAGAAAAATAAAACCGAATATATATGCGGACACTATGAGATTGGCAGATATGCTTGGATATTAGATGATGTGGAAATAATTGAACCAATTAAAGCTAAAGGACAACTGGGAATATGGAATTATAATAAATAAAGATGGACAAATATCATAACTTTCCTTTAAGGTTACTCATAAAATAGGGTAGAAAGGAAAGTTTTTTATGATAAAAAATCGTTGTTTTGATACTGGTGATAATTTTTCTAATATGGCTTTTGCTAAACAAGAAAATGCCAATGTGAATGATAATATGAATTTTGCGATGCCAGGAGTTTGCCAACCTCCTATTTATGAATGTCTTCAAGAAAGGTGTTGTCATAGAGAAATACACCATGAAGTTAAACATATTGTTCCCGTAAATACGAGAGTTATTAATCATCATATAATTCATCATACATATACACCAATGTATACTTGTTGTGAGGAAAATGAATGTAGTAATGTTTACGATAATAAGTGTGGAATGTAAGACCTGTGGGTCTTTTTTCTTTTGTATAAAAAAATACACCTAACTTTTGTTAGGTGTATGTGCTTGTAAGCACCGGAAAAGAGATGATATGAAGAATTATTATCATTTCTTCATATCAGTTAAATAGTATCATAAATATATGATTATGTCAATTGCAGATTTTGATATAAATATGATATATTACATCAAAAAGTTAACATATTGTATATTTTACTATTGCTATATATTAATATAAATGGTATACTTTTAGTGGAAGTATCCAATAGTTGGTGTGTTACCTCTAATCTGTGCATAGCACTAGAAAAGAGGTGGACTTTATGAACTCAAAAGAAATTATTCTATTATATTTTTTGAAAATTTTAGATAAAATCTTAGATTTTATAAAACTTGTCTTCCTTTTAGCTTTTTTAAGAGGCTAGGAATGGCAAAAAAACGCACCTAACTACTGTTAGGTGCAAACCATTAAATTGGTAACACCCAACATGCAAAAATTGGGTATTTCCTTTTTTATTATATGAAGTTTCCTTCATCTATATACATATTAACATAAATATATCTTAAAGTCAAGTATTCTGAAAATAAACATAAGATGAAAATGCTTTACTTTATAAAATAATAACTTATAATATTTACTTGGAGGTTAACTAGATGAACGATAATGAAAATAAAAACTTAATTATAAGTAAGAAAGAACTTGAAGACTTACAAGAAATGTTTAAAGAAAGAGATGAAATAAAAGCTAAATTAGATATGACGGAATTAAACTTAAAAAGAAAAATTCTTGCTACTCATAAACGTAAGTTAAAGAAAGTGATTTTGGAAATAGAGAATGCCCAAAACAAGTTAGAAAAATTAGAAAATGAATTTAAAAATACAATTAGATTATATGCTTCGATGGCTAATGAAGAAGATAGCTCTTTAGAAATTAATTCTTTAGTTATAGGGAAAAAGGTAATTGAAAAAAATCCTGATAATTTCTTCTTATTTAATATTTTAAATCGTAATCGCCATTATGGTTATGGAACACTTGATGATTACGAGGACGAGACATCAAAAGCTATAATGTGTCAAATAATCTCACCAGATAGTAATAAATCGTTAGAAAATTTAAGAAAAGAAATGATTAACACAATTAGATATATTAAAACTTTGAAGAGAAAAATTAGTGAGCTATGTCAAATTTATGGCCATGAATGGCATTTTGAAAATATCGCCACACGAGAATTTCATTGGCATTTTGATGGCTTTGACTGTCAGTATAAATGTGTGTTTTGTGGTAAAGAAGAAAATGTCATTGTTAACGACATTAGCACTATAAAAGACTATCATAACCCAAGTGAAGTTCTAAGTAAGAAAGCTCTAGATTTTCAATTAGAAGATTATATAAATATTTATACTAAAACTTTAAAAAAATAAAATTATTAGTGGGCAGTTTTTCTAACTAAAAATATCTAATTATCTTTAAAACTAAGAAAAAATGTAATATAATTTAAAAGAGTAGAGGGATATTATGAAGTTATTTAAGAAAGATGAATCTAAGACAAATATCAATGAAGATAAAGAAATTTTAAAGAAATATCAAGGAGAAAGTTTAAAAGATAAAGAGACTATTTTAAAGGAATATCATAGTAATGTTTTAGGACTTAGTAGTAATGAAGCTGGTAAAAGATTATTAAAAAATGGACGAAATGTTGTTGTGAAAGATGACAACAAAACTTTTTTATATTTTTTGTTAAATGCTTTTAAAGATGAATTCATTATTATACTATTAGTGCTTTCGGTAATTAATTTTCTTTTAGGAGATACTTTGGGGTCACTAATCATTATTGTGATTGCTACAATTAGTGCGCTAATTAGATATTTTCAAGATTATGCGGCTTATAAATTTAATAAAAAATTGAAAAGTAGTATTAGTTCAATGGTAATGGTTATTCGTAATAAAGAGGAAAAAGAGATAAATGTTTCTAACGTGGTAGTTGGAGATATTATTAAGTTAAATGCTGGAACGATTATACCAGCTGATTTAAGAATAATAGACGCTAAAGATTTATTTTTAGATCAAGCTGTTTTTACGGGGGAAAGTGTTTTAGTAGAAAAGGTAAGCAAATGTTCTAATCCATACCATGAAATATTTGATATTCCTAATGTGGCATTAATGGGTTCTTCGGTAGTGTCAGGACTTGGTAGTGGCGTGGTTATAAGTACGGGTTTTGATACATATTTAGGTAAAGTAGGAAATAAGGTTACAACAAAGAAGAGTGAAACTAACTTTGATAAAGGTATTAAACAAATAAGTAAGCTTTTAATAAGATATATGATAGTTGTATGTTTAGTGGTAATTGTTATTGACGGGATAATAAAACAAAATATAAATGAAGCTATATTGTTTGCCTTATCAGTGGCTGTGGGGATAACTCCAAGTATGCTACCTATGATTTTAAATGTTAATCTAACTAAAGGAAGTCAGGCGTTAGCTAAGAAAAACACCCTGGTTAAAAAGATTGATGCTATCCAAAATTTAGGGGCAATTGATATTCTTTGTACGGATAAGACGGGAACTTTAACAGAGAATAAGATTGTCTTGCAAAAATATATTGATGCTAGAGGTATAGAAAATAAAAGTATTTTAGAGTATGCTTATCTTAATAGTTATTATGGAACGGGATTAAAGAACTTAGTTGATAGAGCAATTTTAACTTATGGCAAGGAAAATAAGATAGATGAATATATTGAAAAATATGAGAAGATAGATGAGATACCTTTTGATTATAATCGTAAAAGACAAAGTATTATTGTGAAGAATAGTAAGAGTTATCGTATGATTACTAAGGGAGCTTTAGAAGAAGTATTAAGTGTTTGTACGAAGATAAAATTAGGTCAAAAGGTTGTTAATATAACAAAGGAACATGAAAATATTATTGAAGATAAAGCTAGGGAAATGGCAGATAATGGTATGCAGGTAATCGCCTTGGCTTCGAAAACAAATTGTCTTAATGATAGTTTAGAAAAAGATATGGTTTTTATTGGGTTTGTAGCTTTTTTAGATCCCGCGAAGAAAGATGTTAAAGCAACATTGAAAAATTTAGCTAGTATAGGTGTTAGAACAAAAATACTTACGGGAGATAATCCTTATGCGACGAAGAATATTTGTAATTTAGTGGGACTTCGTACCGATAATATAATGTTAGGAAAAGATATTGATTTATTAAGTGATAGAGAGTTAAAAGAAAAAATCGAAGATGTTAGTGTATTTGCTCGTATGAACCCGTTACAAAAAGAAAGGATTGTTAGACTTTATAAAGAACTTGGTCATGTTGTTGGTTATATGGGAGATGGGGTTAATGATGCACCAAGTCTTGCTACAGCGGATATTGGTATTTCAGTTAACAGTGCGACTTCGATAGCAAAAGAAGCTAGTGATATTATTATTCTTAAACAAAGTTTGAAAGTTGTTTATGATGGTGTCATTGAAGGTCGACGTGTCTATGGCAATATAATAAAATATATGAAAATGGCTTTAAGTGCTGATTTTGGTGATGTGTTTAGTATTATGATATCAAGTATTTTCTTACCATTCTTACCACTTTTACCTATTCAAATGTTGTTACAAGATTTTATATATGATTTTTCTCAAATTGGTATACCTTATGATAATGTAGATGAAGAGTTTTTGAAGTATCCTAAGAAGTGGGATACGAAAGATTTGTCGAGATTTATGAAGGCTATGGGGATAACTAGTTCGGTAATTGATTGTTTAGCTTTCTTAATTTTTTGGTTCGTTTTGGGATATAATAGTGATGGAATGAAGGCGTATTTTCAAACTGCCTGGTTTGTAACTTGTTTAATTACAGAGTTAATGATTATTTATAATGTTAGAACAAGTAAGAAGCCTTTTATAGAGTCTAACGCTAGTAAGAAACTTAATGGTTTGATAATTTTAGCTAGTATCTTAACTATATTAACACCAATATTACTTCATAAGATTAAGACTTTTAATTTTGTGGTTTTACCTCCAGTGTTTTATTTATACTTGATAATTTTAGTATTGTTATACTTTGGAATTGTTTTAGTAATTAAGAAAATATATATTAAGAAGTATAAGGAGTGGTTATAAAGTTCTAAATGGTTGTTTAGGGCTTTTTTCTATATAATGCCATGTGTCAAAGTAGTAAAAAATATTTAGACGATATAATGAATAGTGCTAATAGTACTTATAGTTGTCCGGTAAAAAATGGCAGCATTCCTATGCTTAGTGAGAGTGCCTTGGACGATTTAACTTAATCAAATGATAGTGAATTATCAAAAAAATGAAATTTAAATAATGATTGAACAAGTAATGATACATATACGATATATTCCTACAAAAAGTTAGCAAATTGTATATTTTGCTATTGCTATATATTAATATGGCTGGTATACTTTTAGTGGAAGTACCCAAATAGTTGGTGTGTTGCCTCGTTTTGTGTATGAATATACACTAGAAATGAGGTGGATTTTATGAACTCAAAAGAAATTATCTTACTTTATTTTCTAAAAATAATAGATAAACTTGTTGATATTATAAAAATCGCCCTCCTTGTAGTTCTTTTTAGGAATTAAAGGATGAGCAAAAAAAACACACCTAACTATTGTTAGGTGTAAACCTTAAACGGCAACACCCAACACTCTAAAATTGGGTATTTCCTTTTTTATTGTATGAAGTTTCCTTCATCTATATACATGGTATCATAAATATATTCTAAAGTCAAGTATTCAACAAATAAACTTAATACTACATTTTTTAGTGTATAGATATAAAACTTATTAGATAAAAATAAAACAAGGCCATGCTCTTTTCAAATCGAAAAAAATTTGCTACAATTATAGTGGTGATAGTGTTATGAAGAAAAATGGTTATACAGTAGTGGAATTATTAGTGCTAATTGGGATAATTGCGTTATCAGCGGTTTTAATCTTACCTAAATTAAGCTTAGCATTTCAAGATAAAAGAGAAGATACTTATAAAACGGATTTAAGAATGTATTTAAAAGATGCGGAAATATATGGGGAAACTAAAAAAGAAGAAATTAAAAGTCAAGACGAGTATATTGTAACTATAAAAGAACTTGCTGATGCAGGATATATCGTAACTATAAATGATGACGTTAAAGATCCAAGAAATCAATCGTCGATGTTAGGAGTTAAAATAAAACTCTCTTATGACGATACTCTAGATAAAGTATATGCTGAAATTGTTTAAAAAAGGTAAAATTGTGTAAACATTTACGAATTAGTATATATAATTTAAAGAAAATTTAGTATTATATCTATGTAAGGAGCTGAAAATATTATGTTATACCCATCAATCGATAAGTTATTAAACATTGTTGATTCGAAATACAAATTAGTTCATATCGCTTCTCGTCGTGCCAAACAAATGATGGAAACAAAACATTATCAAATGAGTGAGGCAGAATACAAGAGTAAAAAGGAACTAG
>HF998241.1:25426-63253 GCA_000433255.1 Coprobacillus sp. CAG:605
AGAGCACTAGAAGAATTAGAACATGGGCTAATCAAAGTAGTTGGTTAGTCTTTTTTTCTAAGACAGAAAGAGGATTTATATGAAAAAAGTTATATTAGTTGACGGTAACAATTTGATGTTTAGGTCGTATTATGCAACGGCGTATAATGGTAATTTAATGAAGAACTCTAAAGGGGTTGCTACGAATGCCTTATATGGTTTTGTTAATATGATGCATAAAATAATTGGAGAAGAGAAGCCAGAATATATTATGGTGGCTTTTGATATTGGAAAGAATTTTCGTAAGGAAAAGTATGAGACTTATAAAGCGGGAAGAATTGAAACTCCTGAGGAATTAAAGATGCAGATGCCTATTGCTAGAGATATCTTAACAGCGATGGGAATAAAGTATTATGAGTTAGAGCCATATGAAGCTGATGATATAATTGGAACGTTTGCTAAGTATTGTAATAATAATAATGAATATGATGCCTTGATAGTTTCTTCAGATAAAGATTTATTACAGTTAATTACTCCTGAGGTTGAAATGAAGCTACTTAAAACTAAAGATTATATTAAATATAATCCAGTTAATTTCAAAGAAGATTGGGGTTTTGAACCTATTCATATGATTGATTATAAAGCCTTAGCGGGGGATGCTTCAGATAATATTCCCGGAGTTAGGGGAGTTGGCGATAAGACAGCCATTAAACTTTTAAAAGAATATAAAGACTTAGAAGATATATATAATCATATTGATGAAATAAAGGGAAGTTTAAAAGATAAATTAATTAACGATAAAGAGATGGCTTTTGTATCGAAAGAAATGGCTACTATATATAAGGATGTACCAATTGATGTTAATTTTGATAATATTAAGTATACTGGTCCTAACGAAGAAAAGCTTTACGAAATATATAAAGATTTAGAATTTTATTCTTTAATTAAGAATTTTAAGAAGGAGACTCCTAATAATGTCGATGTTAAATATACTAATATTATGGATGCGAGTGAGATAGAAGATAGTGATATTTATTCTTTTTATATTGAATGTGATAAAGAAGATTATCATGATGCTAATATCGTGGGGATGAGTGTTTCTACTAAGAAAAATAATTATTATGTAGCGCCAGTTTTAATTAAAGATGTTATGTTAAAAATTAATGATAAGTTAAAGGTTACGTATGATTTAAAGAAGAATATTTGTTTATTAAATGATTTAGGAATAAAGATTAATAATACTTACTTAGATATTATGATTGCCGCTTATCTTTTGGAACTTAATGTTAAAGATGATATTGCTTATTTAATGAATCCTAAGGGATATGATGTTACTTTTTATGATGTGGCTAGGAAGAGTGATTTTAAACCTAGTGATATTGTAAAGAAGAGTAGATATATTTTTGATAGTAAGGAAGAGTATGTCACAAGCCTAAAACGAGAAGAAATGTTTAATCTATATAAAGATATTGAACATCCATTAATTAAAGTACTAGCTGATATGGAACTTACGGGTATTAAGTGTGATAAAAATATTTTGGAAAGCCAAGGGGCGGAGGTTAAACAAAGGATTGATAAGTTAGATAAGCTTATTCAAGAACAGTGTGGTGAGGAATTTAATGTAGCTTCTCCTAGACAACTTGGTGTTGTGTTATTTGAACATTTGAATTTGCCTTTTGCAAAGAAGATAAAATCGGGGTATAAAACGGATCAAGAAACTTTAAGAAAGTTAGTTGATTATCATCCTGCTATTAAGAATATTATAGAGTATCGTAATATTACGAAGTTATATAATACTTACTTAGATGGATTAGTACCTTATATAAAAAAAGATGGAAAGATACATACAACATATAAACAAAATATGACTCGTACAGGACGTCTTTCATCAGCAGAACCTAATATGCAAAATATTCCGGCTAGAGATATGGAAGGCAAGAAAATAAAGAAAGCTTTTTTTCCTTCAAACGATATTTTAATGAGTTGTGATTATTCACAGATTGAACTTAGATTACTAGCGCATATTAGTGGATCAAAAGAGTTACAAAGTGCCTTCATTAATGGGGAAGATATTCATACTAAGGTTGCAGCTGATATTCATAATATTCCTCAAAGTGAAGTTACAAAAGAGATGCGTAGTACAGCAAAAGCCGTTATATTTGGGATTGTTTATGGAATAAGTGGTTTTGGATTAGGTGAAAATTTAAATATTAAACCTAGTGAAGCAAAGAAGTTTATTGATAAGTATTATGAATTATATCCAGGGGTTAAAAGATATATGGATAGTATTATTAAAGAAGCTTATGATACGGGAGTAGTTAGAACTTTATTTAATCGTAAACGTACTATTGAAGAATTACAAAATAAGAATTATATGATTAGACAGGCTGGAGAGCGAATTGCTCTTAATACTCCAATTCAAGGAACTTGTGCAGATATTATGAAGAAAGCTATGGTTGAAATATATGATGAGTTTGAACGTCAAAATATTAAATCAAAAATGATTCTTCAAGTACATGATGAGTTGATATTTGATTGCGTAGAAAGTGAACGAGAATTAATTTCAAAGATTGTAACTGATAAAATGGAGAATGCTATAAAGATAGATGTGCCAATAAAAGTTAGTCATGATTTCGGAAGTGACTGGTATGAAACGAAATAGTGTTGTATAATATGGAAGTGGAAGTGATATTATGCCAGAAATAGCGGAAGTAGAAACAGTAAGAAATACTTTAAAGAAGAGAATTCTTAATAAACCAATTAAAAGTGTTAATGTTAGATATCCTAAGATGATTGAATCTAACTTAGAAGAGTTTAAGAAGATTTTAGTGGGAAGAAGTTTTTTGGATATTAAAAGAAGAGGTAAGTGGTTAATTTTTGATTTAGGTGATTATTATTTACTTAGTCATTTAAGAATGGAAGGTAAGTATTTTATTAAGAACCATGAAGAAGAGTTAAATAAGCATGAACATGTAATTATAACTTTTACAGATGATACTGATTTGAGATATCATGACACGAGAAAGTTTGGTCGAATGAATTTGATTAAAAAAGAAGACCTAGAAGTGGCAGAAGAGATTGCTAAACAAGGTTTGGAACCAGGAGATAAGAATTTAACGGCAAAGTATTTAGTAGATAAGTTTAAAAAGAAGAGACTACCTATTAAGACTGTGCTTTTAGACCAAACAATTATTAGTGGTTTAGGTAATATTTACGCTAATGAGGTATTGTTTGCGGCAGGTATTGACCCATTGAAGAAAGCTTGCGATGTTTCTTTAGAAGAAGCTTCAAGAATAGTAACGGAGAGCAACAGGATAATTAAGGCGGCAATAAAAATGGGTGGTACAACGATTAAAAGTTATACTTCAAGTTTAGGAGTTACCGGGAGATTTCAACAATATTTATGCGTTCATAAAAGAGAAGGTATGCCTTGTTTGAAGTGCGGGACAACGATTTTAAATATGAAGATTAATGGTCGGAGTACTTATTTTTGCCCAAAGTGTCAGGGGGTTACGGAAGTAAATGAATGTAGGGTTTAGAGATTATAGATTAGAAGATGCCTTAAAAATCAGCAATGATTTGAAATTCTTATTTACGAGTAATAATCTTAGAATAATTGAACATGACGATAAAATAATTGGAGCTTATGAATTAGCTAATGTTTATGATGGTGTGGAATTAAGATTTGGGTTGAACCGAGCATGTCGTGGCAAAAGAAAGGCAATGTTGATTTTAAAATTAACTTTAAATGATATATTTATGAGATATCCCGAACTTAATAAGGTAAAATTCTTTGTTAGTGTGGAAAATGAACCGGCTATTAGATTAATTGAAAGTCTTGGCATAATAAGTGAAACAGAAATGGGGTATACATCAAATGAGGGATATAAAACATATGAATATAGTAGAGAAAGAAGAGAAGATTATGTACGAAAATAAAAAAATATTTATATTAGGAATGGCCCGTAGTGGGTATGAAGTTGCTAAAGTATTAGCTAAACACAATAATCAATTAATGATTTGTGATAAACAAAAACAAGATGAAGATAAAATAAGGGAACTAGTTGATTTGGGCGCTAAGGTGGTAATTACCGATTATCCGCAAAATTATTTTGACGAATCATATGACTTAGTAGTAAAAAATCCCGGTATAAAATATACACATCCATTATTAGAAAAGGCTAGAGAGTATGGTGTTCCAATTGTTAATGAACTTGAAGTAGCATATTCCTTTTTTCCAAAAGATATGGAAATTATTGGAGTTACAGGTTCTAATGGGAAGACTACTACAACTAACCTTATTAATGAAATGTTAAAAGCCGATAATAAAGAAGTAGTTATGGCTGGTAATATGGGATTTCCTGTATCTAGTGTTTTAGATAAGCTAACTAGTAAAACAATCTTACTTTTAGAAATATCTATTCAACAATTATGTGATATGCATGATTTTAAAACTAATGTTAGTGTTCTTACTAATATAACCCCAACTCATATTGATTTTTTGGATACTTATGATAATTATAAGAATGTTAAAAAACGTATTTTTAATAATCATACAGCCAGTGATTTAGCTATTTTAAATAAAGAAAATAGTGATGAGGTGGAGCTAACTAAAGATATTTTATCAACTAAATTATATTTTAGTAGTAAGAATGATGCTGATATATGTATAAAAAATGGGGTTATATATTATAAAGATGAAGAGATAATTAAGACTAGTGATATAAAACTTCAAGGTATGCATAATTATGAAAATGCTATGTGTGCAATAGGGGTAGTTAAACATTATGGAGTTTCTAATGAAGCTATTTGCAAGGTATTAAGAGAGTTCGGTGGTGTTGAACATCGTTTAGAATTTGTAAGAACTTTAAACGATATTAGCTATTATAATGATTCGAAAGCTACGAATACGGTATCAACTAATATTGCGCTTAAGGCTTTTGATAAACCAACAATTCTTATTATGGGTGGTTTAGATAGAGGACATTCTTTTGAACCATTAAATGAAGCAATGAAGAATGTTAAGTTGGTCGTATGTTATGGTCAAACTAAAGAACGAATTGAAAAGTGGGCTAATGGTCTTGGTATTGAAGTTAAAGTAGTTGATAATTTACATGATGCGACTATGTATGCATCATCTAAGGCAGTAGCCGGGGATGTTGTGTTGTTATCACCAGCATGTGCTTCTTGGGATCAATATAAATGTTTTGAAGATCGTGGTACGGAGTTTAAAACAATTGTTAATGATTTAAAGTAGATTAGAGATGGTCAGTTGACTGTCTTTTTTCTTGCTATTTTTAGGGGGTGGTGCTAAGATATAGAGCACAAATGGGGGGATTAGAAATGGATAAGAAAATAGAATTTGACTTTAAAAATAATATGGCTATATTAGATGGAAGACAAGTAACTATAGATTATTTATATAAACAATTATTAAATGAATTAAATATGCCAGAATGTATTGGCTTTTCTTATGACGAAAAAGAGATTATATTTAACAAAACAAATTGCTCTAGAAATATTTTTTCCTATAAATTTAAAAATGAAGATAGAGTAAAAGTAAATAATTTATTACAAAAATTAGATGAGGTTAATACACAGAAAATTATTAATAAATTAAAAAAACTAAAAGAAGACCTTTTAAAGAAAAAATATATGGATGGTAGCTTATATTTATTAGAACATAGTCAAGACAAGTGGCTTATTTATTCTCGTTATTACTCAAGAGATAGTGAGGATTTTGTTAATTTGTATGATAAGGATTTGACAAAACCAGAAATTAAAGAACTAGTTGATGAAGTAATTAATCTACATGATAATAATGAGGAATGGGTTTTTGAATGTAATTTTGAAATGAGATCTTCAGCGGAAGATAGCTTGCATAATTTTATCGTTGGCACGAAAGATGATAAGAAAATAGAAAAAAGAATATTTGATAATAATTTTGAAAAACCGGATATTTTAAAGAAGTATCTTAATAAGCATCGTTTCAAAGTGTTAGGAAGGTTATTTACACATAGCTTTATAAATGATATTTGGAATCTTTTGGATAATGACGTAGTTAAAGCAAAGATTGTTCTTTTGGTGGCTGGCTTAATATTAGGTGGATCGATAGAATCAAGTTATTTAGGTACTACTTCTATTACCTCTAACATCTTTTTAGGCACGTGGGTTTATTATGGTTTTAAAAAAGTTTGGTCGGTAATTAGAAGTAATAAAAATATTAATAAAATGATAAGGTGCTTAGATGAAAAATATAATTTGGTAGATGTCGAGGTTAAAGAGCCAGCAAAAGAAATAGAAAAGCAACCAGAATTAGCTCAACTTTCAAGAAAAACACAAAAATTAGATGATCCATTTCTTAGAAGTTTGTATTTGAATATTGTTACTATGAAAAATTATCCGGAGATTGACTGGAGCTATGAAGCAGGAACTATAGAAGATTTAGCGAAGAAGTATGTTGAAGCTAAAAAGAGTAATGATTCGTCTAGTTATGAACTTTTGATTAAATATCCTAACTTTTTAGAAATTGCTAATAGTTTAGATAGTTTAATCGAAGAAAAGACGAAAGACCAATCGAATGATATAGAAGCTTTAGATATTATAAGTACTGAGTTAGATGGATTAAAGAGTGTAACTTTAGATACCAAAAAAAGAAAATTAACTAAATAAAAACAGACTATAAAACTTCATAGTCTGTATCATTATCATCAGCAGTAACAAGTTCAGTCTTACCAAGTAAAGCATTTTTAATATCAGTTTCATCTTCACCTAAGTCATCATCAATATCAATAATTCTAACAATTTCATCAAATGAAGTATCACCATTAATTACTTTCATAAGGCCGTCTTGTAAAAGAGTAGTGGCGTGATCATTTGAGTAGGCAAGACGTCTTAGTTCTTCTTTACGTTTATTTAAAACAATGGCATCTCTAATTTCTTGATTGATATCTAAAACTTCATGGATAGCAATACGTCCCAAATAACCACCAACACAATATTTGCAACCAACGGGTTCATATATTTCTTTAACATCTAGTTTAAGAGCTTTTTTAAATACTAGTGATTCATACTTAGTAACAGGACGGGCTTTGCGGCATTTAGGGCAAAGTCTTTTGGCAAGTTTTTGAGAAATAATTCCGGTTAGAGCGGAGCCCAGTAAGTAACGTTCAACATCCATATCTAATAGACGTTCGATAGTATTAAGGGAGTTGTTGGTGTGGATTGTTGATAGTACTAAGTGGCCTGTAATTGATGCTCGAACAGCAATACGGGCAGTTTCGTCATCACGAATTTCTCCGATCATTATAACATCGGGGTCTTGACGTAAGATAGAACGAAGAGCAGCAGCAAAAGTAAGACCGATTTCACTCATAACTTGAACCTGGTTTAGACCAGGTATTTTCATTTCGACAGGGTCTTCAACTGTGATAATATTAGTATCAACTTGATTCAATTTTTGCAACATAGCGTATACAGTGGTTGATTTACCGGAACCAGTAGCACCGGTTACTAAGATAATACCATTAGGAACGTTAATCATTTTTTTAACTTTGTCTAAGTTTTTAGGAGAAAGTCCTAGGGAATCAAGGCCTTCTAAACTACGAGAGTAATCTAAGATACGGATAACTATTTTTTCTCCATCAACGATAGGAAGAGATGATACACGCATATCTAGGGGGCGTTCGTTTAAAGTCATTTTAATCGCGCCATCTTGTGGAAGACGGGTTTCAGTAATATTCATACCTGAAATAATTTTAATACGAGTTGAAAGATTTTTTTTAACACTAGCAGGAACTTTAGCATAATTAACTAAGTCGCCATCGATACGAATACGAACATTTAAATAATCAGGAGTGGGATCAAAGTGTATATCGGATGCTCTTTTATTAACGGCATCTTCAATCATGATATTAACTAAATCAACGATAGGGGTTTTATCGTAATCAAAATCACGGAAAACGACACTATCATCTTTGGTCGATTCTTGGGCAAAGGTAACTGTATTATCGCTATTAACAGTTGTGGTTGTTACCATAGTATTATCGGTTACATTACTATTATTATTCATACAATCCCTAAGCCTTTCTATTCTACATAAATTATACACTAAAATTATCTTATAGACAAGATGAAAATAATGTAGTACAATAACTTGACTGGAAAGAGGATATTATGAAGTTAGTTATTTTAGGACATGAAAATCCGGATTTTGATAGTATTATTTCGGGCATGCTTTTAGAAAATATTTACAGAAAAATGTATAGGTATGAGGCTGATTTTATTATACCGGATGAGGTTTTAAAAGATACGGCTAAGTTATGTAATAAATATCATGTTGATTATAGACGCTATGAAAAGAAATATGAGTTAGATGAGGATATACATAGTGTTTTAGTTGATCATAGTGTTGATTTGAGAAATATTCCATCAGTAATAATGGCAATTGATCATCATCCAACAAAGCAAGAATTACCTTACTTAGTAAAATATTGTCATACAGCGTCAACGGCTCTTCTAATATATAATATGTATAAAAATATATATAAGTTTTCAAAGCAAGAAATTAATTTAGTTGTGGCGGCTTCTTATATTGATACTTTGTCTTTAAAATCAACGAAAACTACACCTAGTGATATCGTGGAGTGTAAGAATTTAATTGCTAAGTATGATTTAAATAAGGATGAGATGTATTTAGATGGTTTATCAATTACGGATATGAGTGATTTGAAGGCTTGTACTTTAAATGGTTTAAAGAAGTATGAGATAAATAACAATAGAGTTTATTCTAGTTATGTTCAAGTTACCGAAGATGAGTTAAATAAAATTCCCCTTATTTTAAAAGAAATACCTCGTACTATGAGAAATAAAGGAGTAGATTATTTTATTTTCATTGTAACTAATGTAAGTAACATGACTACTAAGTCTTATCTTCTAAGTAAGAATTTTGGTAGTAGTATTGAAGTGATGGAATATAATCATATAGCTAGTCGTGGTCAAGAAATAATTCCTGAGTTAGAACGTAAATTAATGAGGAAATAAATGGATTTAGCAACGTATAAATATTATAAAAAGTTAGAAGAGTGGGAAAATATAATTAGACATGTTTGTTTAAGTAGAGAAGATGCGACAGAGCTTGGTAATGAGATTTATCGTTTCTTTAAAGCTATTCAACCTAAGTACTTAAAAAATGGAAAGTTTATTAGACAATATGAGGTATTATTTGATAAACTTTTAGATATTGAAAGATTACTTAGAGGCTATAGAATAATTGATTATGAAATAAAGAGTAGTGGTACGCAAGAGATTGATAGTATTATGGAGGCAGTAAGAGAAGGTATTTTAAAAGAACATCTAGGTTTTAATAAAGAGACCTTTACAATGATAGATTTAGCCAATAGTTGTTTAAGGGTAAGTAAGGCTTTTACTAAAGTTGCTTTAAAACGAGGTTTGAAGTGTCGGATGGTTAAGATATATCCAGGGTATAAAGAAAAGTCTTATCTTTATGATGGTAATGGATATCATTGTTTTAATATTGTTGAAGAAAATAATAAGAAGTATATTGTTGATTTAACGTATAGTCAGTTTTTTTATCTTAGTAATAATATTCTAAATAAGTTAGGGTTAATGTACGGACCAAATTGTCATCCGGGAGTATTTATGCTAATGGATAAAGATAGACTTAAGTTAAGTAAAGATATTTTAGAACAAGGTTATGTTTTACTAGATGATAAGAATTTAAAGAATTATTTAGATGGGTTTACGATAAGTTATCGTAATGGATTATATTATGAAGCCATGAATGATTTTAGTTATACCACAAAGTATACGGCCGAAGATTATAGAAAATTTTTACGTCATGAAGATAATCAAGTTAATCATGAATGGCACCAAGTTTTAGGTTATCAAGAAAAATTACTGTTAAATCCCAGAATGAAATTTTAAATACTATTGACAAAGGCTATAAAAAAAACTAAAATAAGATTAATGATTTTGATTGAGACATGATACTTGAGTACTAATTAGATAGAGAGTTAGTGGTTGGTGGAAACTAATTAATGGGCTTAGTATTACTCCTCATGAATTGGTTTAGGAAACTAATACCCGGTTAAAGCCGTTATCCATAATTAAGTGAAAAATAGGATGGTACCGCATAATTTGCTCCTTGCAAGTTGTGTGGTTTTTATTTTTAAGGAGGGATTTTTATTTTAAAGGAAAATGAGGTTATTAAAGAAATAAAAAGAGAGTTATTTGAGCTTAAAGTAGCATTAAAAATGACTTCAAAAGAAGATGCTTTAAAGATTGAACAAATTAATGCTAAAATTGAGTATTTAAAGAAAGCTTTAGCAAGAGAGTTAACGACTATTGCTATTGAAACTGAAGAGGAAAAAGCCATTGACAGAAGAACAACGGCTTTAGAAGAAAATGATAAGGTTTTGGAAAGTCGAAGAAATATACGTAATAAATTAATTGAAGATACGATGGTAAATCATCCTGGTGTCTTAGAAGAAAATAAAGGAAGGAAAAGATAATTATGATAAATATAAAAGAAGATAAAGAACTAAGTGTAATGAACCATTCTTGTGCTCATTTAATGGCACAAGCTGTAAAACATTTATATCCGGAGGCTAAGTTTTGGGTAGGACCGGTAATTGAAGAAGGGTTTTATTATGATATGGACTTAGGAGATAAAGTTTTAACGGAAGATGATCTAGGTAAAATCGAAAAAGAAATGAAGAAAATTAGTAAGGATGGTAAAAGAATAGTTCGTCATGAAATTTCCAAGGCTGAAGCGTTAGAAATGTTTAAAGATGATCCATATAAAGTAGATTTGATTGAAAATATGGGAGATGATGAAGTTATATCTTGTTATACGCAAGGAGACTTTACCGACCTTTGTAGAGGGCCTCATGTAGATACCGTTAAAGAATTAAAGTATTTTAAGTTACTTAAATTTAGTGGGGCTTATTATAAGGGCGACGCTAAAAATAAGATGCTTCAAAGAATATATGGGGTATGTTTTAAGAGTGAAGAAGATTTAAATAAACATTTAGAAGAGTTAGAAGAAGCTAAGCAAAGAGATCATCGTAAATTAGGTAAGGATCTAGGAATATTTATGTTTGATAACTTAGTTGGTAAGGGACTTCCAATGTGGCTTCCTAATGGCTTTATTGTTAGACGTGCTCTAGTAGACTATATTATGGATAAAGAAATTGCGTTAGGATATTTACATGTTATGACACCTTCTTTAGGTAATGTTGATTTATATAAGACCTCAGGACATTGGGATCATTATAAAGATGATATGTTTCCTCAAATGGAGTTAGATGATGAAGCTTATGTTTTAAGACCAATGAATTGCCCTCACCATATGGTAATGTTTAGAAGTAAATTACATTCTTATCGTGATTTACCAGTTAGAATTGCTGAAATTGCTAATGACTTTAGATATGAAGCTAGTGGGGCTGTATGTGGTATTGAAAGAACTAGAGCATTTACCCAAAATGATTCTCATATATTTTGTCGTCCTGATCAAATTGAAGCGGAAGTTAAAGGGGTTATTGATTTAATCTTAGATGTTTATAAAGACTTTGGATTTAAAGATTATAAGTTTAGATTATCATTAAGAGATGTTAATAATCAAGAAAAGTATTTTGGTAATGATGAGTTATGGACTAAGAGTGAAGATGCCCTACGTAATATTTTAAAGAATACTGGTGCTTTGTATTATGAAGCCGAGGGTGAGGCCGCATTTTATGGCCCTAAGATAGATGTTCAAGTAAGAAGCGCTATTGGTCATGATGTAACATTATCTACTATTCAGTTAGATTATCAATTACCAGAGAGATTTGAGCTTGAATATATTAATGAAGAGGGCGAAAAGGTAAGACCGGTAGTAATTCACCGTGCAATACTAGGTTCACTAGATAGATTTATTGCTTTCTTATTAGAAGAAACTAAGGGTGTACTTCCTTTATGGCTTGCTCCTGTTCAAGTAAATATTATTCCAGTTAATAATGAGTATCATTTAGAATATGCTAAAGAAATTAGAGATTTATTAGTTAGAAATCATATTAGAGTTAATTTGGATGATAGAAATGAGAAACTTGGTTATAAGTTAAGAGAAGCGGTAATGAAGAAGACATTATATAATGTAGTTTTAGGTGATAAAGAGATTAATAATAAAGAAATTTCTTATCGTATGTATGGAAGTAGTGAGACTACAACAGTTTCTCAAAGTGATTTTGTTAAATTAATAACGGATGAGATTGCTTCTAGAACCTTAAATAAGTAATATTTGCTAACAAAAATGCAATTTAATTGGTAAAAATGCAATAAAAGCCTTGCAAACGGCATAAAATATGGTATAATCTTAATTGTTATTGAAGAGGAAAGAAATTTGTATCCACAAATTCACCTGATTTTCAAAGGAAAATAGGTTAATGCCATAAAACTTAAATTTGGTTATATAAAGGTGGATACTAGGTATCTGCCTTTTTGATTAGTGGAGGTGCGTTTATATAGCAAATGTAAAGAATGATATGCCTATTAATGACGAGATTAGAGTTTCGGAAATGATGGTCATTGGTCCAAATGGAGAACAACTTGGAGTTAAAAAAAGAAGCGATGCCCTAACTTTAGCCAGTTATGCCGGATTAGATTTAGTTTTAATGAATGGATCTAATACTCCAGCCGTAGCTAAAATTATGGATTACAATAAGTATCGCTATGAAAAGAAGAAAAAACTTAAGGAACAGCAAAAGAAACAAAGAGAAAGCAACAAAGAAGTAAAAGAGTATCAATTATCAGTTACTATTGATATTGGGGACTTTAATACAAGAAAGAAGAACGCTAAAGATTATTTACTTAAAGGACATAAAATTAAAGCGTCTATTCATTTTAGAGGAAGACAAATGGCTCATACAGAACTTGGACTTGATGTCTTAAATCGTTTTGCCGAAGAATTAAGTGATGTAGCAACTATTGAAGAAAAACCAAAATTAGAAGGCAGAAATATGTATATGCTATTAGCACCAAAAAAATAATATAGAATTTGAAAGGAGTATATATTATGGCAAAGAGTAAGCAAAAAACTCATAAAGCAAGTAGTAAAGTTTTAACAGTAAAGAAAAATGGTACCGTAACTTATAAGAAAGGTAATGGTAATCATAAAACAGCTAAGGATTCAGCTAAACAAACAAGACAAAGAAGAAATAAAGGCGTTTTAAATAGCGGTTTTGCAAATCGTTTAAAGGACGTATTATAGTTAGGTGGTGTAATAAATGACAAGAGTTAAAGGTGGAACTGTTTCTAAAAACAGAAGAAGAAAAGTATTAAAGGAAGCTAAAGGATATTTTGGTTCTAAACATAGATTATATAAAACTGCTCAAGAACAAGTATTCCATAGTGGAAATTATGCTTTTAGAGATAGAAGACAAAATAAGAGAAACTTTAGAAAATTATGGATTACAAGAATTAATGCTGCTTGTAGAATGAATGAAATTTCATACTCTAAGTTCATTAATGGTTTAAATTTAGCTGGTGTTACAGTTAATAGAAAAATGTTAGCTGAACTTGCTATTGATAGTCCTGAAGCTTTCACAAGTTTAGTTGCAATTGCTAAAGATGCTTTAAATGGTAAGAAATATGAACCAAAGGCTGTAGCTGCTAGTAAAAGTGCTTCAGTAAAAGAAGTTAGCGAAGATTCTGCTAAAACTAAGAAGACTGCTGCTAAGAAAACAACAACTAAAAAAGCTACAACTGAAAAAGTTGAAACTAAAAAAACTACTACTAAAAAGACTACTACTGCTAAGAAAACTACTAAGAAAGCAGAATAATCTAGTTAAATTATCACAGAGATGTGGTAATTTTTTTTCCAAAAAGTACCAGAGTAATATAATAATATTTTGGTATCATAATAATGGGTGGTGATTATATGGCAAGTTGGCCAAAAATGATTTCAACAAAAGATTTATCATACATTGAAGATATGTTTAAATGGAATGATACAACCTTGAAGAAAGTAGCACATTACTTAGATATGTGTGAAGATGAAAATTTATGTAACTTACTTGAAAATACTAGAGATATAGTAGAAAATAATGCTTGTAAGTTAATAAAGTTATTAGAAAGTGGGGTTAAATAATGGAATGTAAATATATTTTATATGATGTATTAGAGACTGTGAAAAACATGACTGCTAACTATGCAACGGCGTTAAATGAGGCTTCAAGTGAAGCTATATATAAAGAATTTAAAAAAGAGTTTGATAGTTTAAGCAATCTTGCTAAAGAGTTATTTAACTATGCTTACAGTGTTAATTGGTATAAGTTAGAAGAAGCTCAAAGTAAGAAAATAGATACAGCAATAAAAAATATGAAAAATGAACTTGATTGTTAATTAAGCACACGACTTTATGTCGTGTTTTTTCGATTGCTACAAAGAAAATTTTGTATTAAAATTAAGATAGAAAGATGAGGTAAAATATGAATGAATTAAAAATTAATGGGGTTTATAAACATTTTAAAGGAGATTATTATTTAGTTTGTGATGTTGCTATTCATAGCGAAGATAGAAATGAGTATGTTATATATAGGGCTTTGTATGGGGATAATGGCTTATACATAAGACCAAAAGATATGTTTTTAAGCGAGGTTGACCATGAAAAATATCCCGATGTTAAACAAAAGTATCGTTTTGAATTACAAAATATAGAATCAGTTGCTAAAAAAAGCTAAAATATGACATTGACTTTAGGTACTTAAAATACTACAATAAGTAGTATGCCAAAAGGAGAGGTTATGAAAACAATAGAAAATTTAGATAAAAACAACATGCATGTATTGTATCCAAGTATTAAAACAGGTACTAGATTAATCCTAAATTGTGATGAAGTAGTATATTTCAAACAAGGTAATATGGTATTTAAAGAATTAGATAAAAAATTTAATTATTATGATTTATATTTTAGATTAATGGATGGTTATAATGGGTTTCAAGTTTTTAATTTTTTAAAGACAAGAATGGATGATGGTAAGGTTGCAACTGTATTAGAAGAAGGTATTATAAAGAATAAGAAAAACTTAGATTATAAAGAATATCTAGTTGATAGAAGTACTTTAGAAGAGATGCTTGATCCCGAAAGTTATGATGGCTTTTATATATTAAATAAAAGTGGTGCAGTTAGAGTGGCATATAATAAAAAAGATGGATATTTAATGGGGGTAAAGGCTATACCTAGTGATGATGATATTGAAACTATGGAGAATGCTAATAGGATGAATTTAGCGACTATGGGCTTAGCGTGTAATTGGATGCCTAAATCAATTGATGAGATAAGATATTTTAGAATTTATGGAGATTATCCAACTATAGGTAATGATGGTTTTGAGGATTTACTTATTACAGCGAAAAATGGTTCAATGGATATGGAATTTTTTACTATGGATTATATAGGAAATAATAAGTTTTTACTTCGTACTAAGTCCGTTCTTAGTCAAAGTAATGTTTTAAATCAAAAATATATTGATATTAAGGCTAATAAAGAGACTTTAGTTAGAAAGTTATTTAAAAATAAAAATAATTAGATTGACAAGGCAATAATAATTTAATACAATGGGAAATGTAGATATTTTGGACGAGTAATTATATGATACTTTAAAGAAAGTTAGTGGTTGATGGGAACTAATAAGTTAGTATAATGAAAAACAACCAAGAAAAGTATATCTCGTAAGTAATGCGTTAAATACATAATAAAGGTAGATAGAAGTCTATAAAGTAAGATGGCACCACGGGAAATCTCGTTCTTACGTTATAGATTTTTTTGCATTTTACAGGAGGATTTATGATACTAAAAGAAAAAGATTTTACTTATGAATATGTAAATTACTTAAATATAAATCATATGATGTTTTGTTTTTGTAAGATATTACATCGCTTGACTAATAAAAATTATGAATATTTAATAAATAGTAGATTAGAACAAAGAAATTGTAAAGTAACATATTACAAGATGGGTTTAATTTATGAAGCTGATAATATAGGAATAAGAATAAAATCACCATTATGGGATTATAAAGTCTTTGATAGTGAGTATGTAACACTAAGTACTTATGATACAAATAGATTTGATTTATTATTTAATAATAAAGATATTGGGTATTTAGATTTTAGATTAGAAAATATTAATAATGAAAATTTGAAAACTTTGTTTGGACAATTTAGAGATTATGTTATAGAATATCAATTAACGAATAGGAAATATTATTTAGATAAGTGTGATTATAGTATGCTTGCTGATAATTATGTAAATATGATAAAAGGTAATAGTTTAAAAAGAGAGAGGTATTAAAAATGGAAAAAATATATGTAAAAGATTTAAAAAATTATGTTGGTCAAGAAATAAGTTTTAGTGGGTTTGTAGAGACCATAAGAGATAAGAAATGGGTTATGTTTGTTATCTTAAGGGATAGTACTGGCAGTGTTCAGATGACTATTGAAAAGAGTGATGAGGCTAATGCTAAATTGCTTGATATTATGAGTAATGTTAGTGTTGATAGTACGCTTAAGGTTAAGGGTAAATTAGTTTTAAATGACGCTGTTAAACTAGGGGGAATGGAGATTGTTCCAAGTAGTATTGAAGTTACTTCAAGAGCCGAAGGGTTACCATTTGATTATAATAACTTAGATGGGGTTAATATTGATACGAGATTAGATTATAGATGGTTAGATTTAAGAAATAAGAGAAACATGTTAGTTAGACAAATTGAGTCAACTATGGTTGAAGGAATGAGAGACTATTTATATAAGAATGATTTTACAGAGATACATACTCCTAAGTTACTTGGGGCAGCATCAGAATCAGGTAGTGAAGTATTTGAAGTTAAGTACTTCGATAGAAAAGCTTATTTAGCTCAATCACCACAATTTTATAAACAAATGGCTATGGCTGCTGGAATGTCTAAAATATTTGAAGTAGCGCCAGCATTTAGAGCGGAAAATTCTAATACTAATAGACATGCAACTGAGTTTACATCATTTGATTTAGAGTTTAGTTATATTGATTCTTATGAAGATGTTATGAATTTAGAAGAGGATTTATTGATTGCCGGATTAACTAAAGTTAAAGAACGTTATGACGAGACAATTAAAGAAGTATTTAATAATGAGGTTATTATTCCTAAGAAACATTTTCCTAGAATTAAATTACAAGATTTGTATCAAGAGTTAAATCAAAGATATGGTTATGTCATTCCAACCGAGGATATTGGGGATATGAATGCTGAAGCTGAGAAGCTTACAAGTAGATTTGCTAAGGAAGTATATGATAGTGAATTTATCTTTGTTACAGGATTTAGTGCCGCTAAAAGAGCGTTCTATCATATGAGAGACGAAAATGGCGAATTACAAGGTTATGATTTAATTTGGCGTGGTACGGAAATTACTACTGGTGCTCAAAGAGAACATCGTTATGAAGAAATTGTTAAGAATGCAAAAGAAAAAGGATTAGGTAAGGATGTTTCATTCTACTTAGAATTCTTTAAATATGGTTGTCCTCCTCATGGTGGCTTTGCTATTGGGGTAGATAGACTTACAATGTTATTATTAGGGTTATCTTCAATTAAAGAAACACAATTCTTATTTAGAGGACCTAATAGATTAAATCCATAGAAGGAAGGAATATTATGTTAGATATAGTTGATATTAAAAAAGAAGATATTGGTAAAAAGTTAAGTATTTGTGGATGGATTAAGAATCATCGTAAACAATCTAATTTTGGTTTTATTGCTTTAAGTGATGGAACTAGTCAAAATCCTTTACAAGTTGTATATACGAAGGATTTAAAAGATTTCTTAGAGATTCAAAAGTTACATATTGGATCTTCAATTAAAGTATGTGGGACTTTAGTAGAGTCTCAAGGATCTGGACAAGAGTTTGAACTTTCTTTAGAAAATTTAGAACTTTTAGGAGATTGTCCAGAAGATTATCCTATTCAGCCTAAAAGACATACAAGAGAATATTTAAGAAGTGTAGCTTATTTAAGACCTCGTACTAATTTGTTTCATGCGGTATTTAAAGTAAGAAGCGTAGCCGCTATGGCTATTCATGAGTATTTCCAAAAGAATAATTATACTTATGTTCATACGCCTTTAATTACAACAGCTGATTGTGAAGGCTCAGACCAAATGTTTAAGTTAACTACATTGGATTTGAATAATATACCTATGAAAGATGGTAAGGCTGATATGTCTAAAGATTTATTTGGACGTTTGGCTTATATTACGGGTAGTGGTCAGTTACATGGCGAGACTTTTGCTCATGCCTTTAAAAAGATTTATACTTTTGGACCAACTTTTAGAACGGAGAACTCTAATACTAAGACTCACGCCAATGAGTTCTGGATGATTGAGCCAGAAATATGTTTCTGTGATTTAGAAGAGCTAATGAATATTGAAGAAGATTTCTTAAAGTATATAGTTTCTTATGTTTTAGAACATTGTAAAGACGAAATGAAAATGTTAGATAGTTTTGTAGAGAAGGGACTTATTGAAAAGCTAGAAAAGTTAGTTTCTTCAAACTTTGCACGTATTGACCATAAAGAAGCGATTGATATCTTAAAGAAAGCTGATGTTAAATGGGAGTTTGAACCAGATTATAACGAAGATATTGCTAAAGAACATGAAAGATATCTAACTAATTACTTTAATGGTCCAGTATTTATTAAGAACTGGCCAAAAGATATTAAGGCTTATTACATGAAGTTAAATCCGGATAATAAGACTGTTGCAGCGGTTGACTTAGAAGTGCCAGGTTCTGGTGAATTAATGGGAGGATCTCAAAGAGAAGAAAATTACGATAAACTTCTTAGTCGTATGAAAGATTTTAATATCAACTATGAAGAGATTGATTGGTATTTAAAATTAAGAGAGTATGGAACAACAGTTCATTCAGGATTTGGTATGGGCTTTGAACGTTTAATAATGTATTTAACAGGTATTGATAATATCCGTGATGTTATTCCATATCCTAGAACTCCAGGTAACTGTGAGTATTAAGAGTAGAGAAATCTATTCTTTTTCTTTGGAGTGAAATATGGTATTATGTAATAGTAGGTGACGATAATATGAAAGATTTATTTAACTTAAATAATTGTTATCAGGATGATGGGTATTATTATTTTTTTAGAGCGTTAAATATGCGAGATTTGGCGGGTATTAAGGATAAGTCAATTTTAGACAGTGCTGGTAATATCGCTAAAATTATTACGGATAGAGAGTTTTTTAAGAGAGAAGAAAGATACAATGCTAATTCTTCATTGACTTTAGAAGAAATGGTTAATCATGTTAAAATGCATTACGATAAAGATACTAATTGTATTTCTTTAAGTAGTGACGCTAATGTGTGTTTGATGTATGGTAGAGGAGATTATGAAGATAAGTATATAATCGTTAAAGTACCAAAGCAGGAACTTGGAGTTACGACGTTTAATGCCGGAAAGTATATTTATGAAGAGATAGCCAAGCGGGTAGAAAATTATATTGCTAAGCATGAGAGGGAGTTAGACGAATTACAAAAATATTACGTTAATGCGATAAGAAATGCTGTTAATAAGAGCCAACTTGATAATATTAAAGAAACTTTACCGCAAGAATATATGGATATCACATCGAATAGATTTCAAAATGGTTTAACTTTTATTGATAGTAAGTCGTATGAAGGTTATACAGCAGAGGAAAATTTAGCTAAAGATAAATTAGTTATGCTTTTAGATGTTTTAGACTTTGAGGTGGCTAAAGGGAAAACTAATAGACTTGTAATTCGAACTATGGGTTCAGCGTTTTCTTCGCGAGAATTAGAGTATTACCAGACTATCCCACAAGAAAAGATTATTTCGATATCGTCTTCTTTAGCTGAAGTTATGGGTTTGTTGCAACAAGTAGTAGAAACTAAAGAGATTAGAGAGATAAAGAATTATTTGATTGCTAATTTGGATGAGGTTAGAAATAAAGTTTTGAATGCTGATTATAGTAAGTTTGATGAACAAAACTTAGATATGAGCTTGGATAATATATATAATTTAACTGGGGGAAAGATTAGTTATAAAGAAGCTCGGGAACTATATTTAAATGCCATGTATGTGGCTCGGTCTAAGGTAAGAGTATTTAATGCCGTCCAAACATTACAGACGATACTAGGGGATAAATATAGCGATACGTTACAAGAAATTCTAAATAATGGATTTGGCATTGAGCCAAGTATTATGAGTAGAAAAAATATTAAATATGATATTAAGGTAAGTGATACCATTTCTCTTACGATACCTAAAGAATATCAAAGTATTGTAGATTATATTAATAGTTTAAGCATAAATGATATGAGTAATTTATTTAATAATCCGAAAGAAGCCTTTAATACTTTGTTTAGTAACTATGTAGGAACACATGATATTGAATCACAAAATAAAGAAGAGTGGTATGCGAATGGCATTATTGACATGGTTGATTTATCTAGTATGGGAATTGAGACTTCTTTAAACTTAGAACAACGAAAAAAGATAATTAATGATTTAGTTAGTCGTAATTTTATGGACTTTTATGATAAAGTTAAAGGTTTGCCAAACTTTGAACAGATTGCTACAGCTATGTTAGCAACTTTAGTATCCAATAATGAAGAGTTTAAAAACAATGCTAAAATCATTTTAGAACAATTAAAAGGGTATATTGGTTATAATAAGTTGAAAGATTATAATTTATCTTTAAGAAGTGTTCAAAGAGAAGCAGTAACTAATATTGATAGATTGTATCAAGGAAGAAGTTTTGCTACGGCAGTTATGCCAACGGGTTTAGGTAAAAGTTTTGTGGCTTTATATGAGATGTTGCAACGAAGAGATAAAAAAATATTGTACTTAGCGCCTAATGATATAATTTTAGGACAAATTAAGCACTATGTTAAAATGCTATATGGTTATAATGATTATCATACTTTGTTTAATAATTTAACTTTAGCGACTTATCAAGATTTAAAAGATAGTAATAATAAGGACTTAAAAGAAAAGTACAATGCGGAATATGATTTTATTATTTTAGACGAGTTACATCGAAGTGGGGCGCCAGAATGGTATGAGTATGTTAAGAAGTTAATGGATAGACAGAATAAGAAGAAAGTTAAAGTTTTAGGAATTACAGCAACTCCAGAGCGAGATAGAGACGAACAAGATATGGGAGAGATTTGGGCTAAGTACTTTGGCTATAGTGATAAGGACTTAATTTTAGGCAGACATCTAGCTATGTACAAAACTTTGGCTGACGCTATTGTGGAAGGCATATTACCAAATCCTAAGTTTATTAACTGCTTATATTCTTTTGAAAGTAGTGGGGCTTTACAAGAACTAAATGAAGACCTTGCGATGTTAGGCGATGACGATAAAAAGAATGATTTAACGAAAAAGTATGAATTATGCCGTAGAAGTATTGTTAATAGTACAGGTATTGAAAAAATACTTGGTGATAATTTAGAGAAAAATGGTAAGTATGTGGTGTTTTTACCGGTAAATAGACGCGATGATGGTACTTATGAGACTGTTGATGGTGAAAGTGTAAGTAAGACGACTGCGGAAAGACTTATAAAAGATTATATGGCGTTAGTAAGACAATACTTGTATTCTAATGCGTATATGCAGGTTAATGGTGATACTATAAGTTTGATTTATAATAAGATTGTTGGAAATGAGACTTTAAGTAAGGAAGAGTTGGTCTTTTTAAATAAGGAAAAAGAAAATATCTTATTACTTGATACTATTGATATTCAAAATAAACCAAAGGCTTTAGATACTTTAAATAGTATAATGGTAAGGACAATTACTAAGTACCTGGGTTGGGAAAGGTTAGAAAAAGAAGAATTATCTAAAAAAATTAAAGAAAAAACTAAAGATATGCTTGATACTAATTCGTTATTAGGTAGTTATAGTAAGGCACGTAATGATAAGGAACTTTCTAGTTTTAACGAAAAGTCTTCGGGTAAACCAAAATTGTTATTTGTTTTAAATAAGCTTAATGAAGGCGCCCATTTATCTGGGGTTAAAGGCATCATTTGGTTAAGACCACTCTCAAAAAATTCCCGAATATTGTTTTATCAAGAATTAGGAAGGTGTATTGCTTCAAGAGAAGACGGCTATATTTATAAGGAAAGCGATAGCCCGGGTGTTATTGATTTAGTTAATAATCTTTATACGGTAGATTTAAATAGAAATAATGAATACTTAAAGAACGATTTAGAATATTTACAACGAATTGTCTCTTGGATAGAAGAAAATGGTAAGTACCCAGAAGAAAATAGCCTATTGAAAGAAGAAAGATATTTTTCGGTTAAATTAAGTATTATTTTAAATAAATATATTAATTATTTTCAAGACGATAGTTTGTTGGAAAAAGTTAAGATTAAAGATAAAATTATTATTCAAGAAATATTGAGAACGGGTTCTATCATTGATTTATGGAATATGCCTATTAAAGAAGAGGAAAGACTTAATAATTTAGAACACTTGCAGAAAAAAGAAAAAGAATATTTAGATGGTATTTTTAAAATGGGCAGTGTTATGAGCTCTTTTGTTGATTTGAAAAATGAATTAGAAGAAGAATTAGATTCAGTAACGACATTTGATAAGTGGTTTAAAATAGCAGAAAATTATTATAAAGAAAATGGCGATTTGTTGGTGCCAGATGGTTATGTAACACCTAATGGTGAAAAACTCGGCAGTTGGATTGCTAATAAACGTGCTGCTTACAATCATACGGGACGAGAAAAAATTTCTTATGAACAAATAGTTAAATTGGAATCTATTGGAATGATATGGAATGATATTCTAGATTACAAGTGGAATCAAATGTATGAGTTAGCAGCTGATTATTATAAGGAGCATAATAACTTATTAATTCCGGTTAATTATGTTACTGTCTCGGGGAAAAAACTTGGAATTTGGATAAATGAACAACGCAAAGCATATGCTAACAATTCAAATAAAACGATGTCTCTAACGCGAATAGCTAAGTTGGAGGCAATAGGCATGGCTTGGAAACCTTATGATTATTACTGGGATAAAATGTATGAATATGCTAAATCATATTATGAAACTCATGGTAATTTATTAGTTCCGCAATCATATAAGACTTCATCAGGAAATACCTTAGGAACATGGATTTCTAATCAGCGTCAGGCTTATAAAAACAATAATTTAACTTTAGAACAAAAAGAGAAGTTAGACCAAATCGGTATGGTATGGAAAACCAAAGATAATCAATGGGATAGTTGGTATGCGTTAGCTCAGGATTATTATGAAAAGAATGGTAACTTGCAAGTACCAAATAGTTATGTGACATCTAGTGGGGAAAAGCTTGGTCAATGGATTGGCAGTCAGCGTAAGGCATATAATGGGAAAAGTACTAATAAGATAACTTTAGAACAAATCAAAAGATTAGAAAATATTGGTATGGTATGGGATATTCATAATACGCAGTGGGATAAGATGTATGAATATGCTAAATCATATTATGAAACTCATGGTAATTTATTAGTTCCCCAATTATATAAAACTTCGTCAGGTGAAACCTTGGGTGTATGGGTTGCTAATCAACGCAAAGCTTATGCTAATAGAAATAAAGCTACGATATCAAATGAGCAAATCCTTAAATTGGAAGATATTGGGATGGTTTGGGATGTTAGTGATTATCAATGGAACCGTATGTACGAGCTGGCTAGAATATACTATAATGAACATTGTGATTTGAAAATACCGTCTTTATATGTTACGCCTAGTGGAGAAAAGTTGGGTCAATGGATTGGCTGTCAGCGTAAAGCCTATAATGGTAAAAGCACTAATAAGATAAGTAAAGAACAAATTGAAAAATTAGAAAGTCTCGGCATGGTATGGGATGTAAAAGCTAATAAAGAAGATATTGCAAATTACTTAGATAATGAGTGTTCAGTTAAGATAGATAAGAAGATAAACAAAGATGTTTTAGATAGGGTATCATTAATCGAACTAAAAAGTAAAATAAATTTCTTACTTGATAGAGGAGAAGAGATTGTTGATAGTAAAGGAAAACTTTTGAATATCTTTAAAATGAGTAGTGTAGATATTCTAAATAAATATGGTATTTCTTTAGAATATATTATTAAAACGTATGGCAGAAATGAGGCTAGAAAATGATATTTGATAAGTACTTAAGTGATACTTACTTAGATATTCTTTATAGTAATTATGATATAAAGTATTTAAAGGGTATTGATAGTAAGAATTTTACAGAAATATATAATTTATTAAAGGATAAAGGCTTTTATTTCTTAGATGATATCATTATTAATTATATAGATATATTTGAGTTAGATAAAAATTATTTAAATAAAGTACTAACTTATTTAGAAACGACGTATGGAAAAGGCTATATTAAAAAGATAGGTAATGATATGACTATTCTAGATAAGATAATAGATACGACGATAAATTTAGAAATGAATGAAGAGTAGAGAAATCTATTCTTTTTCTTTGTTGCGTATTTCCATTGAACAAGTTATAATTAGAAAAAGAAAGCAGGTTATGTTATGTACGCCCAAGTTTTAATTGAATATACGAATAAAGCTTTAGATAAATCATTTACTTATATCATACCTAAAGAGATGAGAGGTACTTTGAAAGTAGGAATGAAAGTAAAGGTACCTTTTAATAATAGGGTAATAAATGGATTTGTTATTGATATTAAAGAGGAGAATAATACGGAATATGAATTAAAGAGTGTTGCTTCGATTGAAGATGAAAATTTGATATTAGATAGAGAATTATTGGATTTGGGGGAGTACTTACAGAGTAAGACTTTATGTAGTAAGATAGTGGCTTATCAAACGATGTTACCTTCGTCTTTGAAGATAAAAGACCAGAATGTTAATTATACTAAGTATGAGACTTATGTGTATTTAAATGAAGAAAAGGATTATGAGAATTATATTAAGGAACATAAGACAAGGAAAGCTCAAATTGAAATTATTAAAGAATTAAGTATTAAAAAAGAAATGTTAAAGGGCGAGATTAGTTCAAAGAGTGCTTTGGATAAGTTAATAGAAGAAGGAATTGTTTTAGTTAGAAAGGTACAAAAATACCGCATTAATGTTTTGGACAGTAAGAATGATAAGAAAAATGAACTTACTAGAGACCAGGCTAGGGCGGTGGAGACAGTTGATTTAAGTAAGCATGATACTTATCTTTTATATGGCGTTACCGGAAGTGGTAAGACAGAAGTTTATATGAGCCTTATGGATAAGGTAATTAAAATGGGTAAGAGAGCTATTATGTTGGTTCCAGAGATATCTTTGACAACCCAAATGATATCAAGGTTTTATAGTCGTTTTGGTTCTAGAGTAGCAATATTTCATAGTGGACTTTCTAATGGGGAAAAGTATGATGAGTACTTGAAGATATATCGTAATGAGATTGATATTGTGGTAGGGACTAGAAGTGCAATTTTTACGCCATTAAAGAATATGGGTTTAATTGTATTGGATGAGGAACATAGTGAGACTTTTAAGCAAGATAGTAATCCCAGGTACAATGCGGTAGATATGGCGATATTTAGGGGAAAATATAATAATTGTCCGGTTATTTTAGGTTCGGCAACGCCTAGTTTAGAGGCAATGGCAAGAGCAAGAAAAGGTATTTTTAAGTTGATTGTAATGCCTAACCGTGTAGGAGGTGCGGTGTTGCCACAGATAGAAATTGTTGATATGGCTTTAGAAATGAAGAAACGAAATACTATTCTTAGTGAGCACTTACAAGATGAAATTAGGAAAAACTTAGAACGAGGAGAACAGACTATTTTACTACTTAATAGACGAGGTCATTCGACTATTGTAACATGTCAAGCTTGTGGGTATGTATATAAGTGTCCTTATTGTGATATATCATTAACGTATCATAAAACTTCCAATAATTTAAGATGTCATTATTGTGGGTATACTGTTTTGAAAGATAATATATGCCCGGAGTGTCATGAAGAAGCTTTAAATTATATGGGCTTAGGAACGGAAAAGTTAGAACAAACTTTGAAGGAAATGTATAAGGATGCTAGGATTGTTAGAATGGATGTGGATACGACTTCTAATAAGGGTTCACATGAAAAAATTATTAATGATTTTAAAGAACATAAATATGATATTTTGTTGGGAACGCAAATGATTAGTAAGGGACTTGATTTTCCTTTAGTTACCTTGGTTGGGGTTATTAATGCGGATAGTTCGTTAAATATTCCGGATTTTAGGAGTGGCGAGCGTACTTTTGAGCTTTTAAGTCAGGTGGCTGGTCGAGCTGGGCGAAGTAATTTAGCGGGGAGAGTAATTATTCAAACTTTTAATCCGGACAATCAATATTTAAATTTTGTTAAAGAAAATAGTTATGAAAAGTTTTATAATTATGAAATGAATTTCCGTAAGACTTTAAAGTATTCACCTTATTATTATTTGATAAGTGTTATGGTTACAGGAAGAGAGTATGAGGTTGTGTCGAAAGAAGCTACGAAAGCCTTTAATTATTTGAAGTCTAATATCGATAAGACAAGTTTTATTTATGGTCCAACTACAGCTTCGGTATTTAGAGTAAATAATGTTTATCGCTTTCAAATAATGATTAAGTATCGCTTTGATAATAAAGTATTTGCGGCGTTGAAGTATTTAGATAGTATATATGCGGTTAATAGTAAAGTTAATTTTGAAATTGATATTAATCCGTTAAGAATGTAAAAAGACATTGGATTGTTTCCAATGTCTTTTAGGTTACATGGCTAAAGCATTAGTTAGTTTAGTTTGTATTTATTACATCTTTAATGACAGTGCATTTTTTAAAGTATATTCGTCAGTGTTAAGTGCTTGCATTATGATATTGTCTTCAAAACCCATTGATTTCATATTACGTATGCTTTCAACAGTTTTCTTATTCTCGCCACGTTTCAAACCACGAGCTTCACCAATAGCAATTCCACGTTCTTGACCTTCACTTAAGCCAAGCTCTTTGGCTTCTCTTCGTTCCGAAGCCATAATTGCTTGAAATTCGTCTTCTTCATCACGAATTACTATACCATGTTTTCTATCAAATTTTATCATATAATCAAGTACCTCCTTTAACGCTTTATGATTTTTTGATAATTTTTCTAACTCATCTTTATTAGTAATACTTAGGAATGTTAAATACTTTAATAATTCTTTGCTTACATCTTTATTATATTTACTATCCGCAACTTTGTCAAGATTTATATTAATAACACTTATAATCTTTTTCTTTTGCCCATAGTATGTTTCAGCATATAAATATTCTTCTTCTATTAAGAAGTTTCCTACATTATTGTTTTGACATAAAACAATTTGAATCACTTGGAAATCAGATTTATAACTGCCATCATCATTTCTGCAAAACTCTTTGTGAACTTCGCAAAAATAACTAGTATTCTTAGTTAAATTATAACCACCATTATATTTACTGACTTCGATGTTAATGATTAAGTTTTCATCAACCATAAAAAGTAAATCTTTTATTAGTAATACTTAAGAAAGTTAAATACTCTAATAATTCTTTGCCTGCATTTTTATTATATTTGCTATCTGTAACTTTGTCAAGATTTATATTTATAACGCTTATAATCTTTTTCTTTTGACCATAATATGTTTCGGCATATAAATATTCTTCCTGTATTAAGAAATCTCCAGCATTATTGTTCTGACATAAGACAATTTGAATTACTTGGAAATCAGACTTATAACTACCGTCATCATTCCTACAAAACTCTTTATGAGCTTCACAAAAATAACTAGTGTTCTTAGTTAGATTATAGCCACCATTATATTTACTGACTTCAATATTAATGATTAAGTTTTCATCAACCATAAAAAGTAAATCTAAATCTTTAAATCTTTTCTTACTATTGATAAATTTAGTATCAAGTAGTTTACCAGCTTTAATTCTTTCTAAACTTATTCCAGTAATCAAATGCAATAAATTATAAAAGAAATCTGGACATTCCTTCGCAATAGCTTTAAAAGCTTTATCATGAGTTAGTGACGTGATATTTTGCATTTTACTTCCTCCTTCGCTCATGTATCTTACATGGAAAAAAATAAAAGTCAAAAACACGAAAATACGAAATTCTGCAGCAAAAACGTGTTTCAAACGCAAATTTGGCTCTAAAATTAAAAAACTGCATAGTTTTTTTGCAGAAATTCAAAAACTCACAAATTAAAAAAATTTCCAACTTTACAAAATATATGTAAACAAAAAAGACTAAGACTAGTCTTTAAACTCTAAATAAACACTGGAATCAAAGATATGGTCAGTTAAATCTTTATCTTCGCCTCTTAATTGTTCATTATTAATAAGAAAATATTTATGATATAAGTAATTTACACCATCTTCACTAACAGGGTCATCCCAGGTAAGGTCAAGATGTAACCAAGTATCATTGATATAGACAGCATTCCAAATGTGATTATCGGAAGCAATACGATAGTTTTTGACTCCTAATCGGTCTAATAGAAGAGCCATAGTATCGGCATAACCATTACAAGTTGCGTAATGACTAGTTAGAGCACCATAAGCAGTATTTGATTCATAATTACTAATGCCGGTATTATTTTTTTCGATATCGTACTGAGTATTATCAATTATATAATCATGTAAGGCTGTGATTTTTTCTTCTAAAGTCATACTATCATTAACATTTTGTTCCATAATTTTATCTAATAAAGCATTGATTTCTTTGATTTGGTCTTTAGAATAAACCTTAGTTAGATTAACGTTTATTTCTCCGGTTTCGTCGTATGTTGTATGAACGGTCGCGAAGGAGTTAAAGGGGTTAGCATAATTATTTATTTCTGTTAGTAAAACATCTTGACTAGAAATATTTTTAACATCGTTAATACAATTTTCATATTCTTCAGGACAATAGAAAGTAAATTCGTCCCAACCATTATTGATAATACTATAAAAAATATTTAATAAATCATTATAACTATAGGGAGTATAATCATTACTTCTTTTTACAAACATAAAATCATAGTCTTTGTAATATTCATTAGAGGGTGCTATTACGATATCATGATGATTATTTATTATTTTAGAAGCCCAGGATGTTATTTTGTCTAAGTAATAAACTTCTAAGATTATTAACCCCACAAGAATTATGGGAAAGATTAATTTTTTTAATTTCATATGATTCACCATAACAATTTTATCATAAAAAAAGAACCGAACCAAGTCTTAGTTCAATTCTTTTACTTTTTTATTTAATCTTGATTTTTGTCTAGCAGCAGTGTTCTTTTTAACTAAACCTTTTGCTTGGGCTTTATCAATATTTACTTGTACTTCTTTAACTAAAGAAATTGCTTCTTCTTTATTTTTAGCAGCAATTGCTTTTTCAGCATTTCTAATAGAATTTTTAACTCTTGCTTTTAATTCATGATTATTTTGAGTTGTCTTAGCTATTTGTTTAATTGCTTTTTTAGAACTTTTAATATTAGCCATTAATACTTACTCCTTCCTTTAGATACGTCTATGATTTTATCAAATTTATTGGCTTTTTTCAAGGGTTATTGCAAATATTCCTACTAGTTTTTGGTACTTTGTTAAAATATTAGAATTATTTTTTAGATGTTTTACATAATACTAAGGGTGAAGAATATGCAAAAATGTATTATTGATGCACAAAAAAGTATGAATGTAATTAGTACTAATACGAAAGGAATAAGGGTTGATGAAATAAACTTAGATAAGAAAATTAAACAGTATTCTAAGGGACATTACTTAGTGGTAAATTATTCTTTAGAGTATTTGCAGAAGAAGGCTTTGGTTTTAGAGGGTGTTTTAAATAAAACTTTGAAAAAGTTTTTTAAAGATAAAGATTTAAGAAAGATATTAGTTATAGGGTTAGGAAATCCCAATGTACTAGGAGATACTTTAGGTATTAAAGTAACTAATAAAATGATTGCTACTAATCAATATAATTTTTTAACAATACCTAAAGTTATTTTATTTAATCCTAATGTGGTTAATAATACGGGGATAAATTCTTTTGAGTTAATTAAAGCATTAGTTAATAAGGAGAAACCTAGTATGATAATTATTATTGATTCTTTATGTAGTAAGAATGCTAGTGTATTAAATAGAGCAATTGAGATAAATGATTGTGGGATAATACCATCGGTTAATTTAAGTATTAATAAAAATATAAGTTATGAAACGTTTAAGATACCTTTGATATTTATTGGGGTACCATTGTTATGGAAAGTGAAGAAAAATTATTATACCGATTACAATATTTTGGAAGTACTAGAGACTACAAGTGAGATATTAGCTAAAAGTTTAATGAAGGCTATAATGTGACAATATTTTTAGGAAAAAAATGATATTACTTAGAATGTGATATTATGAAAAAGAGATTTAAGGGTAAACATAGGTTTAGAAAGTTAAAGGTTTTAAGTTTTATTTTAGTGGGACTGGCTTCTTTTTCGGTAACGATAAATGTTTTAAGGAAAAAAGTGACCCAGGTATTGGACCCCAGTAATTACATCGACTACTTGTTAAAGGCTGGGTTTAATAATCAAATTAGTAAAAGTATTTTGAAAAGTCCTTTAGATATTGAAAATATTTCTTTAGTAAATAATGAGGAAGAAGTAAAGAGTAATGAACCTTTAATCTATATATATAATACCCATGATGAGGAAGCTTATTATAATTCTTATTTAAATCCTTATAATATAGTGCCGGATGTTAAGTTAGCTAGTTATTATTTTCAGGAGAGGTTGAAAGATTTAGGGATTGAGTCGGTAGTTGAGAAAAGAAAAATAAAGGATGTTTTAGATAAAAATGGGTGGAATTATAGGTATTCGTATAACGCTAGTAGGGTGTACTTAGAGGAGGTATCTAAAAATAATCCTAGTATTAAGTATTTTATTGATTTACATAGAGATTCGGTAGGTAAGGATAAGACGACAACTACTATTAATGGTAAAAGCTATGCTAGGGTAATGTTTTTAGTGGGGTTAGAACATAAAAGTTATCAAAAAAATTTAGATTTAGCAACAAGGTTAAATGAGTTAATAAGCCAGTTTGATAGTACTTTAAGTAGAGGGATATATCAAAAAGAGGGTCCGGGAGTTAATGGCATATATAATCAAGATTTTAGTAGTAAGGCAATTCTAATTGAGGTAGGTGGTCAATATAATACTATAGAGGAAGTTGCTAATACGATTGAGGTAATAGCAAGGGTACTTAAAGATTACTTAGGGGAGTTAGAATGAATAAAAAGAAAAATAATAATTTGTTTTTTCAGCTACTAGGAGTATCTTTTCTTATCTTTTTGGCACTTTATATTGCCGAACTTAGTGGGTATTATGAGTCTCAGGTAACGAAGAAAAGTGTGATTACGCAAGAGAAACTAGAGGAGTTTGAAGAGGATGTGGCTTTGGGTAAGGAGATAAACATTAAGGATTATATTACTAAGGAGTATGTGGATTATTCGTCGCCGGTATCGAGAATGGGCAATAAGATTTCTACTGGGTTAGATAAATTTATGGATGGTGGCGTGAGTGATTTTTTTAAGGTGATTGGTAATTTGTTTAAATAGGACTTTAAAAATTAAAAAATATATGCGATAATTAGGGCATGAGGTGGTTTTTGTGGAAGAAATATTAGAACAAATGGTGCATTTTATTTGCCAATATCGTCATTGGAATGTTGCTAAAGTTAGTAAATTGCCGCCAAACGTGATTGAAAATGAATATGCTAAGGCAAAATATGATCTTAGATTGAATCAGTTGCAGGAAATGAGAGCTTTAGAAAAAAGAAAAGATTCTGAGGATGAGTTTTATAGAGAACCCGAAATAGTAAATCGTAGAGATTTAGAAGCTATGTATCCAGATGGGGTTCCGGAAAGTATTATTATTGATGATTTTTTAGGCCCAACAAAACCAGATAATGGTAAGGGTAGAAGATAAGAGTGTTTTAGAAAAAATGCTCTTTTATTTTGGTTTAATAAATGATAGAATTAAAGTATGAGAGTAGGAATTTTATGATGAAAAATAAAGGCTTTACATTAGTTGAAGTTATTATGGTTGTCGTGATACTAGGTATAATTATTGGTATTGCAGTACCTTCTTATATAGCTATATCTAATAATATAAAGACTAAAAATTATGAACAAAAGATTGATAATATAAAGGCTAAGGCATTAGAGTATGCTAGTGATTATAATGTCGAAAATATTACGATACCGGTTAAAGTTTTGATTGAAGAAGGATATTTAGCTGAGGAAAATCCGGATGGTAATGATAATGAAAAGATTATGAATCCTTTGGGAGGATATTTAGATTGTCAAAATATTAATATTACTAGAGAAGATGATACTTATAAAATAGAGGTTATTGATAGTATTTCTTGTAGTACTTCCGGGTTGGTTAATACGAGTAAGATTTTAGTTGATGTTTATGAGTATCATGATAATCAAGTTGGAAATAAACTAGGAACGAATGGTAATGTTAATTGGACTAATAGTGATAAAGTAATCCTTATGGCGAATGTTAGTAATGTGTCGGGAGTATTAAATGATTCTATCTGGGTTCATGGAACTTCGACTACTAATAAGAGTGGGAAGATTGCTTATAGTGTTAATGAGATTAATGATCCAGCGGAGTACGCTAATGTTATTGTGGTTGATGCTTTAGTATTTTTAGATACGGAATATACTTTTAGTATTAATACGAATAATGGTTATGTTAGTCAAAAGGTTAGTGTAAAAATAGATAGAGAAATTCCTACAGCAAGTGCTAGTGTGTCTAGTGCATGGACAAAAAATAATACGAAAGATGTTCAATTAAGTGGTTCGGATGGAAGTGGTTCTGGAATTGATAAGTTTTATGTCACAACTGATACAACAAAACCAGATAAGAACGCCTTTAATAGAGGGTATATAAATGATGATAATCAAGATTATACGAAGGCTGAGTTAGATGTTGGAACTTATTATGTTTATGCTATTGATAAGGCTGGTAATATATCAAATAGTTATAAAATTGAAGTAAGTGGTATTGATAAAACAGGGCCAGTTTGTAAGTATGCTGTTGGTAAGACTAACTGGACACAGACAGATTTTACGATAACATATGGTTGTCAAAATGATACTGGTACAGGATGTAAGACATTAGATAAAACGGAGACTATTAATTATACCGCTAAAACTAAGACTATTAATTGGACTATTGAAGATAATATTGGGAATAAAACCAATTGCTCGCAAATTGTTAATACTTATGTTGATAAAACTCCTCCTATTTGTGTATCTAGTGGTGGTAGTGGCAATTGGACCAATACTTCTCGTACTATAACTGGTACTTGTAGTGATTCTGATTCTGGATGTGTATCTAATATATCAAAAAATTATACTACTGAAATAAATTCATCCAAAGAAAGTCCTGGCATTGTTTATGATAAAGTAGGAAATCATACAATTTGTCCTTCTAATCAAACGGTTAAAATTGATAAAACAAGTCCAACAGTTAGTATATCAGTATCTAGTACAAGTTCGGGATATAATAATACCACGGCTAAAGTTAGTGTTAGTTCGGCGGATTCGTCGTCAAAAGTTACTAATTCAGGGGTTGCTTCGATATGTGTTCAGACAAGTTCAGATGTAAATAAATGCTCATGGCAAAGTGGTTCTTCGGTATCTCAAAATATGGGAACGGGAAGATCGTATGATGGTGGTAGCACAACATTCTATGCTTGGTCAAAAGATAATGCAGGTAATATCAGCAGTGCTGCTTCTAGCTCATATACGGTTTATCGAAATTGTTCTGTAACTTGGACTAGCTGGGGCGACTGGGGTGGCTGCAGTAGTAGTTGTGGCTCCGGTACTAAGTCTCGTGGTGGTACTAGAATTGATAGCTATTTAGGCGGCAGTTGTGGTGGTGTTTCTGATTCAACAAGTTGTAGTGAGTCTTATGGATGTCCTCCACCTTCAAGTGGCGACTCTGGTGGTAGTTCAGGTGGCGGTAATAACTGCTGGGTAGATTGGAATAATCCAGAAGGGAGTCATGGTAGTGCCGTATATGGAATATGTAAGACAAGAGCTAATGGTGTAACTAGTACGTGTGCTCCAGGATGTTCTGGACAGCATTCAGGATGGGGAGATGAATTTTGTGTCTACTATAATTGTCGATAAGAAAAATAATAAAAAATGGTGGTTAATAGGGTTTGCTATTGTTGTTTTAATAATAATAGCAGCTCTAGTTAGCTATAAAATAATAAATAAGAAACCTACGGAAGATACAAAAGATTCAATAAACTATCAAGAGCAACTAAAAGAAATGTTAGAAAAAAGTGCTAATCAAGGTAACTATAAGTTAAATATTGAATTTGATATTGAAGGTAACAATGAAAAGTTAGCATATGGTACTTATGAAATGACGATTGACCATGAATCATATATTGCTAATATAGACGCTAAAATATATAAAAATGAAGATATTGATTGGGTTTCTCAGTACGATTTAAGAAATAATATTTATCAAATTCAAACACAAAGTTTGCAAATGCAGGAAGAAGCTAACCCCGAATATATTTATACATTACTTGGCAATGCGAATGATGTTACTGAGACTACGGCCATAATTTCGAAAGACGATATGACGAAGGCTTTAAAAAATACTAATTTAAGATACTTAGCGGATATTTCTAGTAGCGAAGGGATAAATGCTTTAGAGGATGTTATGGCAACTTATGAATATGATAGTGAATGTAAGCTTTTAAATAAGATAAAATTATCTATATTAGTTAATGATAATAAGAAAATAAATATTACTTATACTTTGGTATATAATGTGTAATGTCTTGTCAAAGACATTCTTTTCTTTTATAATTTTGGTAGAGAGTAGCTGGTTTAATGAAGGATAAATTTATAACGTACTTAAGGGTTGAGAAGAAGTACTCAGAGAATACAATTAATAGTTACAATGAAGATATTGAAAGATTTGGTGATTACTTAGATAGTCAAAATATTGATGTAAGAAAATGCAATAAAGAAGTAGTGAGAGATTATTTAAAGTACTTAGATAGTTTGAAGTTAAAGAATAGTAGTATTTCTAGAAATATGAGTAGTTTAAGAACTTATTTTGATTATTTAGTTACTCATGGATATGTTGATACTAATCCGATAAGGGGAATGAAAAATCCTAAGAAAGAGAAGAAGTTACCGAACTTTTTAAGTTATGAAGAGTTTTTGAAATTATTAGAGGCAATTAAAAGTGATGATGCTTTAAGTGTGAGAAACAAGTTAATTGTGGAGATGCTTTTTGCAACGGGAGTGCGCGTTAGTGAACTTTGTAATATTAAGTTAGATGATATTGATTATCGTAATCAAAGCATTAGAATAATGGGTAAGGGGTCTAAGGAACGAATTGTTTATTATGGTGCTTACGCTAAAGACTTGTTGGAAGAGTATATTGGATATGAAAGAAGTATTCTTTTGAAGGGTAAGAAGAGTGATTATTTATTAATTAATAATAAGAGTACACCACTACTTAGAGGGGGTGTGGAAATGATAATTGATGAAATTGCTTTTAAAGCATCTTTGAAAAATAAGATATCACCGCATGTTTTAAGGCATACTTTTGCGACGATTATGTTAAATGAAGGGGCTGATATTAGAAGTGTTCAGGAGTTACTGGGGCATGCTTCTTTATCAACGACGGGAATTTATACGCATGTAACAACAGATGCTTTAAAAGCAGAATATTTGAAAGCTTTTCCAAGAAAGTAGGTTAAGATGAAAATAGATTTAAAAAAGTTATTTATGGGATTTAGTTTAGGAGTTTTTAGTTTTTTGGGGGTAGTGTTCTTACTTTATAAGATGTATTTACCGGCAATGCTTTCGATTGTACTGGCATTCTTGGTGGCTCGTAAAATTAAAGTGAAAAGATTTTGGATTTTATTATTAGTGGTGAGTTTCTTAATTAGATTGGCTGTGATAGTAGTTTTTAATTTTCCCCAAACAACGGATTTTAAGTTAATGTATGAATGTGCATTGAAATTTGTTAACCATGATTTTTCTTGGAATAGTACGGCATATTTTATGATGTGGCCTTATCAAAGTGGTTTTGTGGTTTATGAGGGATTATTGTTAAAGCTAATTAATAATATTTATTTTTTGAAAGTACTTAATATTATTTATGAATCGTTGTTGGTAGTTTTAATTTATTATTTTAGTAGAAGGTTTGTTAAAGAAGAAAGTGCCAGAGTAGCGGCTATTTTATTTATGGTATATCCTTATAATATATATCTTGGTACGACGCTTGCTAATCATCATATAGCGACTATACTTTCTTATTTAGGAATATCTTTCTTACTTAGTAGGAAGAAGAAACCTTATTATTTTATTATTGCAGGTATTTTAATTGGACTTAGTAATGTTTTAAGACCAGAGGGAATAATTGTAATATTTAGTTATCTTTTATATATGATATTTAATTTAAAGAAGGATAATTTTAAGAAACAAGGACTGGGTTTTCTAATTTTGCTAGTAAGTTATATGGGAATAAATATGATTTGCTCAAACTTGATTATTATGAGTGGAGTAAATAAAGATGGTTTAAAAAATACTAATCCTTTATGGAAGTTTGTTTTAGGTTTTAATGGAGATAGTTGTGGGTATTATGATGCCAATGATGAAGTATATCTAAATGATAAGGATAAAGAATTAGAAGTAATTAAGGAAAGATTAAATCCGAGTAATGTTGGTAAGTTGGTGTTATGTAAGACAGATAGAATGTGGTTATCTAATAAAATAGATGTTAAAGATGCATCTTATGATAGGGTATATTATATAGGAAATATTAAAATAAAGTTTAATGATTTAGCTGATGTAGTGTCGCTTACTAATCATTATATATTCTTATTTGTTGTGGTTATGATGATACTAGGAGTGTTTAGAAATAGAAAAGATATTATTAATAATGAAAGTTTATTCTTTCTAATAATGGTGGTTGTAGCGTATTTTGTGTTCTTACTTATAGAGATTCAACCAAGGTATTTATATTTAATTCATCCAAGTATTTTTATACTTAGTGCTTATGGAATAGAAGAAGTAATGAAAAAAATTAAATTAAAGAAGTAAAAAATGCTTCTTTTTTTTAAAGCTATGGTAAAATTAAGTTATATACTAGTGAGGTGTTTTGTATGGCGGTAAATAAAAATAAGGGGTTTACATTGGTGGAAGTAATAATGGTAGTGGTTATTCTGGGAATAATTATAGGTATTGCAGTACCTTCTTATATTGCTGTATCTAATAATATAAGAAGTAAAAATTATGACCAAAAGATGGATAATATCAAGGCGAAAGCCTTGGAGTATGCTAGAGATAATAATGTTGAATCTATTACGATACCGGTTAAGGTTTTAATTGAGGAAGGGTATTTAGCAGAGGAAAATCCGGATGGTAATGATAATGAAAAGATTACTAATCCTTTGGGAGGATATCTAGATTGTACTAATATCGATATTGTAAGAGTAGATGATTCTTATGAGATTAGTATTAGTGATACATCTAATTGTAGTACGGACAATATCGTTAATAATGATAAAATAAATATTGAAGTATATGAATATCGTAATAATACTTTAGGTAAAAAGCTAGGTAGTAATGGTGATGTTAGTTGGACTAATAGTGATAAAGTATTATTGTATGCTGATGTTTCAAAGTTAGATGGTATAGGTAGTGATACTACTTGGAATTATGGAACATTAAGTAAGAAGAAGAGTGGTAATATTGC
>HF998242.1 GCA_000433255.1 Coprobacillus sp. CAG:605
GGAGCCACCGGACCAACTGGTCCAACTGGGCCACAGGGAGAAGCTGGAGTAGCCGGAGCCACAGGTTTAACTGGACCGCAAGGAGAAATAGGTCCAACCGGCCCAACTGGTCCACAGGGAGCAGCTGGAGCTGCCGGAGCGACTGGTTTAACTGGTCCACAGGGAGAAACCGGTCCAACTGGTCCAACGGGACCACAAGGAGAAGCTGGAGCACCGATAAATCTAACAATAGGTAGTGTTACAAGCGCTGAGGCAGCATCAGCAACAATTACGGGGACATCTCCAAATTACGTATTAAACTTGGTGTTACCATTAGGTCCAACGGGTCCAACCGGTCCAACAGGACCAACCGGACCAACAGGTTAATAACAGTTAAAGACTATTGATAATTATCGATGGTCTTTTTACTTTGATATTTTAATATAAATATAGTAGGTGAATTTAATTTGAAAATATGTGTATATGCGATATGCAAAAATGAGGAAAAATTTGTTGAACGTTGGTTTAATTCTGCTAAGGATGCAGATGGTATTTTTGTTTTAGATACAGGATCAACAGATAATTCTGTAAAAAAATTGAAAAAATTAGGTGTTAAAGTTAAAACTAAAGAAATTATACCTTGGCGTTTTGATGATGCAAGAAATGAATCTTTAAAAATGATACCTAATGATTATGATTTATGTGTATGCTTAGATTTAGATGAAGTATTACTTCCTGGCTGGTATGAAAATTTAAAAAAAATATATAGTAATGATTATACACGAGTAAGATATATTTATAATTGGGCATTAGATATAGATAATAAGCCTGTAGTATGGTTTTATGGGGATAAAATACATAGAAGAAATGGGTTTACTTGGATTAATCCGGTTCATGAGGTTTTAAAATGTGATGATGATGAAAAAATGCTTTCTACTGATAAAGTTATTATAAATCATTATCCAGATAGTAAAAAAAGTAGAAGTAGTTATCTTCCTTTGTTAGAATTAGCTACAAAAGAAAATCCATTAAATGATCGTAGTATGCATTATTTAGGAAGAGAATATATGTATTATAAAAGATGGAATGATGCGATTGATACATTAGAAAAACATTTAAGATTAAAGAGTGCAACTTGGTTAGATGAAAGATGTGCTTCTATGCGCTTTATTGCAAGATGTTATAAAAATCTAAATAGGATAGATGAAGCAATTATGTGGGCGGATAAAGCTATAAAAGAAGCTCCATATCTTAGAGATGGATATATGGAAAAAGCATTAATAACTTATGATAATAAGGATTTTATAAATACTGAAATATTATGTAAAAAAGCATTAAAAATTAATATAAAGACTGGTACTTATATTAATGAAATTTTTACAAGAGATTTATATATATATGATATTTTATCTATTACTTGTTTTTATAATAAGAAATATCGTTTGGCTTTAATATATATTAATAAAGCATTAAAGTTAGATCCTGATAATAAAAGATTAATTGCTAATAAAAAAATAATTCAGAGTATAAATAAAAAATAGGTAAGTCCTATTTATTTATTACTTTTTCTTTCTTATCTTCTTCAATACTTTTTAGAGCATATTCGCAAGCTAATATTACAAATCTACTAAATGTTATATCTTCTCCTACAATAGCACTTTCTATTCTGGCAACTAAATCAGTTGGAAATCTAACGGTTTTGTTGTCGGTTTCTTTTTTCGATATCTTAAATGACATAGTAACCTCCTAATAAAATGATATTACATTTTGTATTAGGAAAACATATTGCAATTTGCAATGCTAGATTAAGATAAAATATAATTATTTATTGAGATATTTAGTACTGGTACGTCCTAGAATGTAGTCTATTGAGTAGTTGGTTAGGGTACATAGACTTAGGAGAGTTTCACTATTGATTAGGTTTTCTCCTCTTTCGTAAGCCGCAAAGGCAGAGTAGGAACAGTTTAGTTTTTTGCCTATTTCTCTTAGTGTTAGATAGAGTTCACTACGGGCTTCTTTTATTCTTTTACCTATTTTTATTAAATCTATTTTAGTTGGAGTTTTGATTTCTATTTTATAGGGACTTAAGTCTAGTAAGTAGTCAATGTTAATTTTATAGAGATTGGCTAATTCAATTATTCTTCTGGTAGGGATAGGTGTTTTATTATTTTCCCATTCGCTATAGTTAGAACGAGAAACATTTAAATAGGTTGCAATGTCTTTGGCTTTTAAGTCATTACTTTCTCTTATTTTATATAAGTTGTTCTTTGGCATGATAATCACCTTAAAAATTATTGTCCCATTTAATTTGATGATATTAAGAAAAGTTCTTTAAATACGCACAAAAATGTGATAAAATCTCATTAGAAAGATAGGTTAGCGGTATGAATAAAAAATATATTCTTATTTTATGTATTTTAGGGGGATTACTTGGAGTTTCTTTATTAGTGGGAGTTAGTTATGCATATTATATGGTAAGCGTTTCGCAGACTAATAAGAATATTGTTAGGTCTTCTTGTTTAAACCTTTCTATTTCTAATGAAGAGAATGTAATAAAGTTAGAAAAACAAATACCTATTATGAATGAAGAAGGTAAGAAATTAACTCCTTATACTTTTACTATTAATAATGCTTGTAGTTCTATGATGGCTTATAGTCTTAATTTGGAAGAATTAGAAGGGAGCACTCTAGCTTCTAAGTATATTATGACAATGGTTAATGATAAGAGTTATGTTAATATGGCAAGTCTTTCTAGCACAGATAATTATTATGCTAATTCAGTGGAATCCAGAGTGTTGGTTACGGGAAGTCTAGGAGCAAATGCCAGTGTTGATTATTCATTAAGATTGTGGATGGATGAAGACACGCCGTTAACTAGTGAGGCGATGAATAAATCTTTTAGATCTAAGGTTGTAGTGGTTGCAACACCTACCAATACAGTTGATTTTGATTATACTGGTACTGAGCAAGTATTCACTGCTCCATCTGATGGTAAATACAAAATAGAATTATGGGGAGCACAGGGTGGTAGTGATTATTCTGGCGTTAAGGCTAGTTTAGGTGGCTATGTATCTGGAAATATTCTTTTAAAAGCCCAGGAAAAACTATATGTATATGTTGGTGAGAGTCCAAGATATGGAAGCATGTCTTGTTATGAGAGTAATCCCAATACTGCTTTTAATAGTAGCCATTTTGGAACCTGTGCTGTTGGTGGAGGTGCAACTGATGTGAGAACAGCAATTGGTAGTGATTGGGATGATTTTAACAGCTTGAAATCTAGAATTATGGTAGCCGGTGGTGGCGGCGGCGGTATTTATATTGGAAATGGAGGTGCTAGTGGTGGATTAATTGGATATCCCGGTATTGGTTTTAATTCAACAGTATCATATTCTATAGGTGCAGGTGGCACACAGAATAGTAGTAGTTTTGGCAAATCGTTAGAAGCAACAACAATGGGTGGTGGTGGTTATTATGCTGGAAATTTTGGCTCTGGAGCCAATGCTGGCGGTGGGTCTTCTTTTATTTCTGGACATGATGGGTGCGACGCTATAAAAGAAGAAAGCACAGAAAACAATATAATTCATACTGGCCAAAGTGTTCATTATTCTGGAATGCATTTTACGGATACCGTTATGATAGATGGAGAAGGATATAAATGGACAACCGAAAAGGGAGAATATACTGGAATGCCTAGTCATGACGGAGCTGGAACAATGAAAGGCAATGCGGGCAATGGCTATGCTAGAATAACATACATAGGAAATGACAAGTAGAAAGATGATACTTGTCATTTTAAAATTGTAATAAATAGAGAAATGATATAAAATAGAATTACGTGATTAATGGGAGGTATATATGCCTAAATGGACAGAAGAGCAAACACAAGCAATATATAAAAAAGGAAAAAATATAATAGTATCTGCAGGAGCTGGATCTGGTAAAACCGCTGTACTTTCACAAAGGGTATTAGAACATGTGAAATCAGGAATAAATATAGATGAGTTATTAATCTTAACATTTACTAATGCTGCAGCTCAAGAAATGAAAGAAAGAATAAGAAAGAAAATTAAAGAAGTACCTGAACTAAAAGATCAATTAGATAAAATAGATATAGCTTATATAACTACATTTGATGCTTATTCTTTATCGCTAGTAAAAAAATATCATGATTATTTAAATATATCTAATAAAATTAATATTATAGATAATAGTATTATGACAATTGAAAAAGAACAAATATTAGAAGAAATATTTTTAGAATACTATGAGAGTAAGAATGAAAAGTTTTTGAAATTAATTAATGATTTTTGTTTAAAAGATGATAGTGAGATTAAGAGAGCTATTCTAACTTTAAATAATAAGTTAGATAATAAATATGATAAAGAGAAGATATTAGATACTTATATTAATAGTTATTACCAAGATGATGTTATAGATAAGTATATTAATGAGTATATGAAATTAATTAAGAAGAAGATACATAGTATTGCAAAACAAATAGATAATTTAGGTTACTATGTAGATAGGGAGTATATAAATAAGTTATATGATGTAGTTAATCCGATATTAAATAGTAAGAGTTATGAAGAGATAAAGTTTAGTAGTGCTAACTTTGGGAGGATGCCTATACTTAGAGGGGCTGAAGATAGTGCTAAGGTTATTAAGGATGAAATAAAGAATTTAATTAATGAATTAAGAGAACTTACTAAGTATAATAATTTAGAAAAGATAAAAAATAGTATTTATAGTACAAAAGATATTACTTATATAATTATAGAACTGGTTAAAGAGTTAGATAAAAGAGTATGCGAATATAAAAGAAAAAATAATGCTTATGAATTTGTTGATATATCAAAGATGGCAATTGGAATATTAGAAAAGTTTGAAGATATTAGAAATGATTTAAAGTGTACTTATAAAGAAATTTTGATTGATGAGTATCAAGATACTAATGATTTACAGGATATGTTTATTTCATATATAGAGAATAATAATGTATATATGGTTGGAGATATTAAACAAAGTATTTATCGATTTAGAAATGCTAATCCGATGTTATTTAAGAAAAAATATGATGCTTATACTGATGGAATACTAGGAGAAAAGATTGATTTAAACCGTAATTTTAGAAGTAGGAGTGAAGTTTTAAATAATATTAATCTTATCTTTAATTTAATAATGGATTTAGATATTGGTGGTGCTGATTATATTTTATCGCATCAAATGATATTTGGGTTAACTCCTTATAATGAACATAGTCATGAGAATTATAATATGGAAATACTTAATTATGAAGAGTTAGAAGGCAAGAATTTTACTAAGGAAGAAATTGAGATATTTACGATTGCTCAGGATATTAAGAAGAAAATTGATAATCATTATAAGATAATGGATAAAGATACGATGCAATCAAGAGAAGTTACGTATGGGGACTTTGTTATCTTAATGGATAGGTCGACTAGTTTTAATCTTTATAAGAAAGTTTTTGAATACTTGAATATTCCACTTACGATATATCGTGATAATACTATTTCAAACTCAGTAGATATAAGTATAATAAAGAATATTTATAATTTATTAGTGTTGATTGATAAGAAGGATTTTGGGGTAAGTTTTAGTTATTCTTTTATGGCAGTTGCTAGATCTTATTTATTTAGAATGAGTGATAAAGAGATATTGAAGATAATTAATACTAGGGGATATGCTAGTACAAAGATATATGAAATATGCTATAAGATAGTATGTGAAATGGATGATTTAAATAATAAAGAGATATTTGAAAGGATTATTGAAGAGTTTAAGTTTTATGAAAATAGTGTGGCTGTAGGTAATGTTTTAAATAATAGTATTACTATTTCTTCGATTGGAAAGATTGTGGATAATACAGTGTCTTTTGGGTATGGACCAGAAGAGTTTTTGGAATACTTAAATATGGTTAGTGATAAGGGATTAGATATAAAGTTATCTTTAAATAAGGAAAGTGCTAATTCAGTTAAGATTATGACTATTCATACTTCGAAGGGGTTAGAGTATCCTATTTGTTATTTTAGTGGGCTTTATAAGAATTTTAATGTGGATGATTTAAAAAATAAATTTTATTATGATAATACTTATGGTTTTGTGGTTCCTTATATTGATAATGGTATTAAGAGTAGTATTGTTAAGACTTTGTTAAAGCAAAAGTATATGGAAGATGAGATTGCAGAGAAGTTAAGGTTGTTTTATGTTGGCTTAACTAGAGCACGTGAGGCCATGATTATGGTAGGTAGTTTTAAGAAGAATGAGTTGGCAATTAAAGATGGGGCGGTTATTAATAATGAGGCAAGACTTAAAATTAGAAATTTTGCTGATATAATTGAGGATGTTTATGATGTAGTTAAACCTTATATGAAAGATATTGATATAACAAGGATTGGTTTAACGAAGGAATATAATTTAAGAAAGAATAAAGATTATAAAGATTTGATTGATAATAGTGGGGTTCTGGAAGTTGAAGATAGAGAGATACTAGAAGAAAAGGTTGCCTCGACAAGATATTCAAAGGCTAGTAAGAGTATTTTAAGTGTTGAAGATACAAAAAATATGGAATTTGGTAGTAGAATGCATTATTTATTAGAGATAACTGATTTTAATAATCCTAATTATGAGGGTCTTAATGATTTTGAGAGTAGATGTATTAAGGGATTTTTAGATACAGGAATACTTAGTGGGGCAGTTAATATATATAAAGAATATGAGTTTTTATATGAAGAGGAAGATCAGGAAAGACATGGGATAATAGATTTATTAATTATTAAAGAGAATGAATGTATTATTGTTGATTATAAGTTGAAGAATACTAAGGATGAGGCGTATGTAAAGCAGCTTAGAGGGTATAAAAATTATGTTAATTATATGACTTCTAAGGATACTAAGACTTATTTATATTCAATATTAGATAGTAAGTTAGTTCTAATAGATTAGAAGGTTAAATATATTTTAGAGGAGGGATTAAATGCTTGATGATGTTATAGAAGTAGATATTCCAGGTAGTCAGCATATGTTACTTTTAAATAGAAATAATAAGGGATTGTATTCTTATAGTTTGCTTTTAAATCAAGGGATAAGTATGTCGTTGTGTCATTTTTATCAGGTTTTAGATCCAAAAGAAAAATTATATTATCATGGTAGTGAACATGATCATTATTTAATGATAGTTGGGGATACTTATGTTAGAAGTATATTTGATATGGATAATGACCATTATGTAAAACTTGATAGTGTTGATAGAAAGTTTTTTGAACAGGCTATTGCAACATCAAGAGATATAACATATAAGAATGAACCTGAAATTAAAGAAAATAAGTATTCTAAAGCATTAAAAAGAGCTTTTAAATTCAAAAAGTGAATTAAAGCTCTTTTATTTGGTAGTTAGTTTTAGTACAAAGTGAGTTAATGGCAGTATCTAGAGTGTAATCATAATACTTAAAAGTAAAGGTACCACCATTTTTTATTTTGATAATATATTGGTAAGATGGTCTAGAGATGAGATATGAGGTATCAAGGTATTCTTCTTTTAAGATGTATTCGATTTCATTATATTCAATGTAGTAGGTTTTACCTAAAGTTGTGTAATTTAGGGTGTCTTTAGTAAATTCAAAAGTACCTTTAGTTATTTCGAGTTTTCGTTTAAGAAATAAAGACCAGATACTTAAAAGGATGATAGTTAGAAGAAGTAAGATAGAGCGAGTGAGGTTTGAAGATACTTTTTGAAAGATAAGAATGGTTGTAAGGACAAAGAGAGTAAGGATAAGATAGAGGCAGATATTAAAAAGATAATTACATTTATATTTAAATTCCATAAAAACACATCCTATTCTTAAAAATTATAGCATAAAAACTTTACAATTGTATACATTAATAATAGATATTATTTAGCAGCTAGCATTGACAAGTGCTAATAATAGTGATATAGTGTAGGTATGAAAGGAAATGATAAATATGGAATTAATTCCAAGAAAATTATATTTAGATGATTTGTTTGATGAGGTAATGGCTCCAAGTAATAATACTATGAAATGTGATATTTATGAAAAGGATGGCAAATACAACATTGAAATGGACATTCCCGGATTTAAAAAAGAAGATATTAAGTTAGATTGTGAAAAAGGTTATTTAACTGTATCTGCTAATAAAGAATTTAAGAAAGAAGAACATGAGGGTAAGAAATATATTCGTCGTGAAAGAACTAGTACGAAATTTGCAAGAAGTTTCTATTTAGATGATGCTGATGAAGATTCAATTGAAGCTACGTTTAAAGATGGAACATTACATGTAGTAGTAGCAAAGAAAGAACAATCTAAAGATAAAAAATATATTGAAATTAAATAATAAAGAAAAGGACATTTGCTTAGGTGCGAGTGTTCTTTTTTGGTTGGTAGAATAGATTAAAGTAATTAACAAAGTTTAACTTCTTAAATAAAATATAAGTAGGAGGTAAAATATGAATAATGGAGAAAAAATGAAACAAAAAGATGCTTTAAATATCTTAGAAAATAATAGTAGTGGTGTCCTTAGTGTATGTGAAGCAAATGTACCATATAATTATCCAGTGTGTTATGATACAGACTACTTTTGTGGATGTGTAAAAATAATAATACGTGCTAAGAAATGCTGTGAATTAGTAGAAAAAATAAATAATAATAATAAAGTGTCTTTAATAGTAACGGGAAATAATAGTAATTATAATATGTGGGGATTTAATTGTAATAATAGTAAGGGAATAACTAGTGTTGTGGCAATTGGTAGGGCGGAGATAGTCGAAGACGAAGTAGATTGCTGTTGTCCTAGGGATAATTGTTATGTTAATATTGAAATAGAAGTATGTGATATCAAGGGAAGAAGGAATATTGTTTGTATGTAATTCTTTCTAATAATAAGGAGAATATAGAGTATTTTTTAAATAAGAGTAGGGTTATTAGTAAAATGGTATTTGGGGATAGGGTTATATATCTAGTAAGATATAAAAATAGGAAAGTAATATTGTGTAATGTAGGATATTCTAAAGTAATAATGGGTTCAATTTTAGGGTATATATTTAATAATTATAAAGTAAGAATGGTATATGTAGTTGGAGATATGGCTTATATAGGGAGGGAAGAAGTTTATATTGGTGATGTTGGAGTAGTTGTAAGGGCGGTTGAGTATGATGTTGATTATACGAGTTTAGATAAGATTTTAGCAGTAAGTATGGATGATGTGATTGGGGAATATTATGGTAGTGAGGTTGTGGATAGTGGTGAGGATTTTGATTTTAAGATTATTAGAGGTAGTAGTGGTAGTGGCGAGATGATGGTTTTTGATGAAGAAAAAATGGTGAAGTTAAGGGATAAGTATAAACTTGATTTTATAGATGATAATAGTGGTTCGATATATAAGGTTTGTAGTAAGTTTGGAGTCTTGGTTGTGGCAATTAAGGGGATAAGTAATTTTGGAACAAAGAAAGAAGAATATTTAAAGTATAAGGAATATGCCAGGGAGAAAGCTAATTTAGTATTAGAAAGAATATTAGATAGAGAAGAGCAAAAGTAGCTCTTTTTTGCGTTGAAAGGGATAAAAATTAGTGAAATTTTTAAAAATTTCCAAAAAATGCAAAGAAAAAAAAGAAAAT
>HF998243.1 GCA_000433255.1 Coprobacillus sp. CAG:605
AGACACATACTTATACATTAACTATTACATTCTTAAATAAAGATGAGAATCAAGATGATAATCAAGCCGTATCATTTAGTACTAAGGTAACTATTAATGAAACTAAAGAGTATGTTGAACCTCCTTTAGATATCGATGTTGAGTTAGCTCAAGGGATGATTCCTGTTAAGTTTGATGATGCCGGTAATGTCGTAGTTGCTGATACATCTACTAAGTGGTATGACTATGAAGCGTTCCAGTTTTTGCTGAACAAATAGCAGACTTAGCTAAAACTGATACAACAAATTTTGCAACTGATGATCCAGATAATAATATAAGATATATTGGTGCCAATCCAAATAACTATGTATATTTCAATTGTAGTGATTATAGTAATCAAAGTGATAGTACCTGTGAAAAATGGCGTATCATTGGTGTATTTAAGAATATGACAAAGTCTGATGGTACTAAAGAAGATTTAGTAAAAATTATAAGAAATGATTTTATTAATAATATAACATGGGATAGTAACAATGTAAATGACTGGTCAACTGCTACTTTTCAAACAACTTTAAACGGTGAATATTATAATGGAACATATGTAACAGGAGCATTAAAAAATGATATAACAAGAAATGCCATCGAAAGTGTTGTATGGAACTTAGGTGGAAGTAGTACATATAAAGGCGTAACAGCTAGTATGTTTTATGAAAGTGAAAGAGGAACAACAGTATATAGTGGACATGCAACAACCTGGACAGGAAAAATAGGGTTAATGTATCCAAGTGATTATGGATATGCAACATCAGGAAACTCTACAACCGATAGAGCAACATGTTTATCAAAAGAACTTTTTTCCTGGAGTTTGTATAATTGGGGTAATGCCAGTGATTGTTATAGCAATGATTATTTATTTAATATTAGTTACAATCAGCGGACATTAACGCCTAACTCGTCCGACTCCTACGACGTCTTCTATGTGGGCACGTTCGGGCATGTTAGCAACGACGTCGCGAGCATTATCGACGCTACTGCCAGTCCGGTCGTTTTTCTGAAATCTAATATCTCAATAGCAGATGTAGGAACAGGGACAGCAGAATCACCATTTCAACTAAAAGTAGGGTAGTTACTCAAGCACCTCTACCTCGGCAGTGTGAGGCCGGCGCCGCCACTTGACTTATCAACAGAAAAAACTATATATGATGATATAGAGAACAGTTAATTTGATACAAGATAGATGAGTGAAGACGCTATATAGTGAGTGCAGACAAGACTAAGTTGGCTGTAGCCGATTTCACTCACAACTTGAATGCAATGCACTCTTTAGACACAACAAATATTTACACATAAATAAGACAAGGACTAGAAAAGACTAGTCCTTTTTGATATAATTTAAAAAGATAGAGGATAAAGATATGAAGTATACTAAATCTAAACTTTTTAAATTTATATCGATAATATTAATTTTAGGCATTACTACTAATTATTTTTTCGGTGGGTTGGTTAGGGTAAGTGCGGCAACATACCGAGTTGCCACTGCAGACCTTTGGTTTAGAAGCAAACCAACAACAAAAAATAATGCCGATGGTAGTAGCAATGCCATTGGAGAAATCTTAACTGGTTCCATAGTAGAGCTTCTAGAAGAAAAAGTAAACGGAAGTAAGTGGGCTAGAATTAAATATAATGGCCAAGAAGGATATGTCTATGGAACCTATTTGGGAGATCCCGGAAACGATATCTATGATAGACCATGGAATACTCCTAAAAAAGCTATTGTAGGGGGCGCTAAATGGATAAGTTATGGTTATATATCAAGAGGGCAATTTACTTCATACCTAAAGAAATATAATGTTAACCCAAGTGCTGATAGTGCATTATTTAACCATCAATACATGGCTAATATCCATGCACCATCTAGTGAAGCTAAAACAAGCTATAATGCATACTCAAAAAATGGCTTACTAAACTTAGGGTTAGTATTTAATATACCTGTATATACGGGAATGGCTGACAAATATGACAGCCCAGCAGGAAATATAGATACAGTTCAAGTAATAGAGAGTGTTGAAGATGTAGAATTTGAAACCTTACTAGATAAAGAAGGATTTCCTGAAACTTATAAAAAAGCATTAAGATACTTACATAAAATACATCCTAACTGGACATTTCAAGCTATGCAAACGAACCTTGACTTTACCTATGTGGTTAATTGTGAAAAGGGAACGGGTGCTACACAATATAGTGCTTTGTATGAAAAAGACGAGAATGGAAATCCAATAAAAGTTGAACCAGGATGGTATCAACCTAACTTTAGGGGAACGGCATATTATATGGATCCAAGAAACTTTCTAACAGAGAAATATATCTTACAATTTGAAGCTTTAAATTATAATGAATTATATACGGAGGATGCTGTTCAAACAATACTTAATAATACATTTATGGAAGGTAATTCTAATAAGGATAATCAAAGTTATAAATCAATATTCGTTGAAGCCGGAAAGACTGCTAATATATCACCAATATACTTAGCTAGTTTAGCAAAACAAGAGTCTGGTACTAAGGGGTCTATTGCTACTACAGGAGAGACTTTAGAATATGATGGAAAGACGTATCAATCAGTATTTAATTTCTTTAATATAGGAGCTGTATCTAGTGCATCTAACCCCGTAAGAGAAGGAATTAAATATGCAACTGGGGGGTATTGTACTATTTGTGGTGATTACACACCACCAGTAAATCCTGACCCAACTCCGGATAACCCAACACCAGAGCCTGTGCCAGAGCCAAAAGTAAGCTATCAAACATCAATGAATAACTTGGGAGTTAAATTATTAAATAATTATGTTAGAGGATTTAATGTAGGAACTTCAATAGATAGTTTAAAAAATAGTGATTCTTATGTAACTTATAGTGATTCTGATATAATTAAGACAGGAACGGTACTAAACTTTGATGATGGTAGTTCTTATACAAGTGTATTACTAGGTGATTTATCTGGTGATGGTAAAATAAATTCAGCTGATATTTTAAAGATAAGATTACATTTACTTAATACTAACCCATTAAGTGGAGCTTATAAGGAAGCAGCCGATATTAATGGTGATGGTAAAATAAATTCAGCAGACTTATTATTAATAAGACAATATTTATTAGGGCAAACTAATATAAAACAAATATAAGGTAGGTAGTTATGAAAAGAATAAAATATATAGTATTTAGTTTTTTAATTAATATAGTAACATTAGGGGTAGTTTATGCTGCTCCTAGTTATTCGTTTAATGTTTCAAGTAGTCAAATAGAGAATGGTTCTAAAGTAACCGCATCAGTAACGGTTAAACAAACGGCCGCTTGGAATGTTAAAATTACATCTGCTGGTAATACTAGTGGTTGTTCTAACCAATGGGTTGGCGATAGTGGAACTGGTGCTAATGCGACTAAGACTTTTAGTGTAAGTTGTAGGGCAACTAGTACGGGGGTTATATCATTTACTTTGAGTGGTGATATTACTAGTAGTGATGGTACTAACTCTAATATTAGTGGTTCAAAGAGAGTTACAGTAGTAGAAAAAAGACCAGATTCAACAGTAAATACTTTAAAAAGTTTAAGTGTTTCGGGGTATGATTTAAGTCCCGAATTTAATGAAGATACATTAGAATATAGTGTCAGTGTACCACCAACAACGACCAAAGTTACTATCGATGCAACTAGAAAAGATAATGCTTCAAAAGTAGAAGGTACGGGAGAATTTGAAGTTAATGAAGGACAAAATAAATTTGAAATTAAAGTAACAGCCGAATCAGGAGCTTTAAGAACTTATATAGTTACTGTTAATGTTGAAGATTCTAACCCAATATATGTCATGGTAGATAATTATGAATATTCGATCCTAAAGACTAGTAGGAACTTAGAAATACCTTCACTATATACGGAAAGCACTATAAATATAGATGGTAATGAAGTACCTTGTTTTAAAAATGAGGCTTCTAATATTACTTTAGTAGCGTTAAAAAATAGTATGGGTGAGGTAGGATTCTTTATATATGATAATGGAGAGTATACTAAGTATATTGAACTTACTGGGGATAATTTAATAATTTATCCAAGTAATGAAGAAATAAATATTAAGAATTTTATAGCTAAGGATATAAAGATAAATGATATTGATGTTAAAGGGTATTATTATAAAGACTTAGATAATGGTTATTACTTAATTAGAGGGGTTAATTTAAGTGATGGTACTAGAGGGTATTATTTATATAATGAAGTAGAGAAGACTTTTCAAACTTTTGATATAGATTTAATAAATAAGATGAATGATGATAATAATTTTTATATGTATGCTTTAATAGGAAGTGCTACTTTAATATTTTTATGTTTGATTATTATTATTGCTCAGTTAAATAGTAAGAAAAAGATTAGAAGAGTTATTGCATCTTTAGAAGAAAAGTTAAATAATAAAAATATTAAAGATAAGAAAGATAAAAGTACGATTAAAAATAAAGAAGATAAAAAATTTTTAAGAGACGAAGAGTTAGATAAGTTAATAGATGAAGCTCTAGATAAGAAAGATAATAACGAAGAAAAGATAGAAAGTAAAATAGAGGAGACTGGCGTATATAACATATTAGAAGATGATTAAGAGTTTATATGAAAGATAAGAAAAAGTTATTGCTTGTTATTGGGTGTATAGTTTTAGGTATTATTGGAATTGTCGTTGGAATATTGGTATTTAAGAATAAGGCTAATAACTTTAAGAAAGATGAGATATATCAAGAAAATAAAAGAAATTATATTGATACTGTTGGGGTTATTAAGTATTATGGATTTGATGATGTTATTAGTTGTGGTAATGGTAAGTATTATATAACTTTAAATGATAATAGTTATAAATTATATGATAATGATTTTAATGATTTAGGAGCCTTTGATAAAGAGTTATATGGTATTTATACTAGGTGTGATGCTTATGGAGATTATATTTATCTTGGTAATCACCTTTATAGTGTAGAAAGTAGTAAGTATATAGATACTAGCAATGATGAGATTACTTATTTAAGAAACTTAGATACGGGTAAGTATAATGCCGTTGTATCGGGTAGTAAGATTAAAATTTATGATAGTAGTTTAGAAGAGATAACAACATTAAATAAAGAATTTAAGAATACCGCAGTTATTAAGAATAATAAAGTATTTAGTGAAGACGGAGTATATGATTTAAATACCGGAGAAAAGATTTTAGAATATCAAGATTATTATGTGAATAAAGAATTTTATTATATTTATGATAATGATACTTACGAAGTATATAATAATAAATATATTGGTAGTTTTAAAGAGCTTAATAAAGAAAACGATATTATGGTGTTTAGTAATGAAGATACAAAGTATTATGTTAATGATGATGGTACTGAGTATCGAAGTTTAGATATTCCTAAAATAAATGAGTATTATTACTTAAAGAAAGATGATTGTAGTAAGGGTTATAAAGTATACTATAAGAAAGATGTTATTAATGATAAGTGTGGTTCTTATAATATTGATTATATAGATAAAGGATATTATATTGATAAAGAAAGTAATGAAATATTTTATACTAATGACGAGGTTAAGAGATTAACGGGTAATAGATTATTTGTGGCAAATGATGACTTAGTTGATGTTATTGTTACTGAGTATGAGGAAAAGAAAAAATACTTTGATGTTGATAAACAAGAAGAGATAACAGTATGTGGGGATAATGAGTTAATTTATTATAAACCTGATAGTGATAATGTAATATGTCAGGTTAAGGGAGAATTATTCAAATACTTATGAACTTGCGAAAAGAATGGTGATGTAGTTGGAGAATACCCTATAATAGATTGTTATAGTGATAATACTTGTATGGTTAAGGATTATCGTAATTATGGTGTAATTAATAATAAGAATGAATTTATCTTACCTTTTGAAAAGAAAACTATTATTAGAAATGATAATGGGTACTATGTATATGGTAAATATGGGAATTATATTGTAAAAATAGGTACTAATCAAGATAGTTATGAAGATAGTAGTGATATTGATAAGTTTAATAAGAGTGTAGATATTGCTAGTATTATAAAAGAATATGGGTTAGATAATATTAAAAGTAAGATAGAAAGTAATAAAGAATTATTTAATATGTATGCTTATTATATTTTACATAATAATAATATAGATGGATATCAAAAGTATTTCTTGAATTTATTTAGTATTTACGCTGATTATAAAGATAATATTAATGAAGATAAGATTGTTGCTATGGCTAAGGGAACAAGGATAAATAAGGTAAATAAAGATGTTGGTCCAATTGGAGAAGCGGGGAATGCTAGTGAATGGAGTGTTAATTTTTATGGCCAGTATTATAAAGATGAGCATATAATATATCATGAATTAACACATTTAGTTGATTTTACTTATGACAAAGAGTTAGAAAAAGGCGCTGTTTGTGAAGATGGTAGTTTATATAAATTGTTGGTTGATGTAAGTGATAGTAGTAAGTGCATTAGTCTTAATTCAATGACATTTATAACGGAAGGTGGCGCGGAGATATTTTCATCAAAGTACTTTGGTAATGGAATTCCTTTAACGTATGATTCATATACTACAACGTATAATATTTTATATAGGTTATTTGGTGAAGATATAGTAAATAGGATATATTTAGCTGATAAGCCAGCTTATGCTTTGTATGATTTATTGGTTAATAAGAATGGAATGAGTACTAAAGATTTTATAAAGTTTTATAAGACATTAGATAATGTTAAAGGATTTGATTATAAGGATAGACAAAGTGTTAGAAAGGTTTTAGAAAATTTAGTTAGTTTAGTTAAAAAAGATTATAAGAATGATTTATACTTAATGTATTTATTAAATCGGATATATGGCTATGGTGAGTTAGGTGATGTATATAAGGATAAGATAAATGCTTTAGTAGATGATGATTTAAATGGTAATATTATATGGCATACTTATTATTTTACTTATGAAAATAGTAAGACTTATTTTAATGTTTATGCTTATAAGAATAATAAAACGTATATCTTAAAGCTAGACTATGATGTTAATACGAATGATTTAAGTAATTTAACTGTGATTGTTAAAGATTAGGAAGAGTTTATCTCTTCTTTTTTTTGAAATTTTAAGGTATAATGAGATTAATGAAAGTTGGTGCTTATATGAGCTTTATGATAAATGGCCATAATATTTTTGTGATTGTCTTAGTTACTTTTTTAACAAGTTTATTATTGATACCAATAATTAAGAAGGTATCTATTCATGTTAATGCGATGGATTACCCTAATTCACCTAGGAAAATTCATAAGAAACCAATGCCTAGGTTAGGTGGAGTTGCCATATTTTTGTCGTTTATGTTAGGGTATATGTTATTTGCTAAGTCTAGTACGATGATGTTATCGATATTAATGGGGAGCTTTTTACTTATTTTGGTGGGATTTATTGATTCTATTAATCCGGTTAAGGCGAGGTATCAACTTATTACGCATATAATTGCAGCATCGACAGTGGTTATATATGGCGGTTTGGTGTTAAATGATGTATCTTTTTTGGGTATTAATTTAACTTTTAGTTATCCATTTAATTATATTGTAACGATTATCTTTATTATTGCGTTTATTAACATGCTTAATTTAATAGATGGGTTAGATGGGCTTGCAGCGGGTATTTCTTCAATATATTTTTTAACGATTGCTATTATTGCTCTTATTTTAAATCAAATGGGCGGTTTAGATGTAACTTTAGCGTTTATTATGCTGGGGTCGACTTTAGGGTTCTTAGTTTATAATTTTCCTCCAGCATCGATATTTTTAGGTAATTGTGGTAGTGATTTTTTAGGATTCTTAATTGGTATAATTGCCCTTTTAGGTTTTAAAGCAACAACTTTAACAAGTATTATTATTCCAATATGTATTATGGCGATTCCTATTTTTGATACAGCGTTTGCTATATTAAGAAGATTATTAAATGGCGAGGGAATATTTACTCCGGATAAGGAACATTTTCATCATCAGTTATTAAAAATGAAGTTTTCACCTCGAACCTCAATATTAATTATTTATTTTATTACAGCAATGTTTAGTTTAGTTTCGATATTCTTTGTTTTAGGAGATCAAAAACAAGCAATTGCAATTTATGTTATATTAATGATTTTCTTATTATTTATTGTTTTGAAGACTGATATTTTATTTCAACATAAGAAAAAGGATAAAAAGAAAGATTAAATTTTGACTACATAGATGTAGTCTTTTTTTATTGGGTGTTTTGTTTATTTTATGTCAAACTTATGTAAAATTTGATATTTTTTGGCATTTTTTTGAAAAAGTTTGCCTGA
>HF998244.1 GCA_000433255.1 Coprobacillus sp. CAG:605
ATGTAAAAGATTATTCCAAAGTATTGGAAAATGCTATATCAAATGGTGTTAAAATATATAATGATGCTTATATAAGTTGCGCTAATAAAGCATTTGGATATGACAGAAAGCATGATAATCATTTAGCGCTACTTAATAAAATGTTTAACGAAGATAGGATACAAGAAAAAATAGTTAAATGTAAGACTATGGAAGAAGCATTTAATATTATAAAAAGTTATCCATTAATTGGAAACTTTATGGCTTATCAATTAGTAACTGATATTAATTATAGTGAAGTGGTAAATTGGCAAGAAGACGAATTTACAGTTGCTGGACCTGGATCACTTCGTGGAATCAAAAAATGTTTTATTGATAAAGGCAAAATGAGCAATGAAGATATAATTAGATATATGTATGAACATCAAGATGAAGAATTTAAAAGGCTTAATTTAGATTTTAAAAGAATTGGTAATAGACCATTACAACTTATAGATTGCCAAAATATATTTTGTGAACTTGATAAATATTGTAGACAAGCATTGCCAGATTTAAAATCAAATAGAACTAAAATTAAAAAACATTACATACCTAAGAAAGAAAAGATAAACTATATTTATCCAACTAAATGGAAAATATAGTTTTTTAGTTTGTATTTATTGGTAAAATATAGATTTATTTGTCGAATTATAGTATAATTAATGTGTTAGATAAAGACTTTTATAAATCATAGAAAGGAGAATATTATGAAAAATGATTCAGCATTAATAAGCACATCAATTTTAACTGTAATATGGGATGAAACACATAAAGATAATATCGAACTTATAACTCCATTTATAAAGTATTTAATATATAAAAATTATAAGATTGATGAAATTATTGATAGAGAAAAAATTATCAATAGTTTAAAGAATGAATTCTCTTTTAATGATTTTCCTCATGCTATTTTAGAGGTAATTTTAAAAAGAATGGCTAGAAATCATTTTTTAATCAGACAGGACAATGAGTTTATATTAAAAAAAGAATTAAAAAATGATTTTGATTTGTTTTCTAATCGTTTGGGACTAGCTAAACAGAACATGACAGAAGTAATTGATTCTTTGTACGAACATTTAAAAAAAGAAAAAATTCATGGAATAACAAAAGAAGAGACAAAATCAGCTTTAGCAAACTTTATTGATTGCTATGGTTATAATACATACAATAATATTTTATCTACAAAAACTATTAATCCTAAGTCTGATTATATCAATTATTGTATTGGTGAATATATTTATGCAGAATCACAAAAAAATTCAGAAGTTTTCAGTCAATTATTAAAAATATTTGAAGGATATATGATAGCAAATGTAATATATATGCAGATTGAAAATGATAATAAATCTACTTTAAAGAATTTAAATTGCTATTTAGATGCTCCGTTTATATTAAGAGTATTGGGTTATAAAACAAAAGAAGAAAACATTTCTGCACAAGAATTGTTTAATTTATTAAAAAAATATAAAGCTAATATATGCTGTTTCCAACATAACTATCAAGAAGTTATAAATATAATGACATATTATAAAAATCATATAGGAACTTATCAAGAATCTACTTTGGAATATTTTGATTTAAAAGAATATACTGAAAGTCAAGTAGATATGGCTATTTCGAATCTTGAGAATAGTTTTAAAGATTTAGGTATAAAAATAGTTGATGCACCAGAATTTACTAAAGATAAATATGCAGATGTCATTGATGTTGCTGGATTAGAAGAAAAATTAAAGATTTATTATAATAATAGGCAAATAAGTTATAGTAAAGATAAAGCTATAAGTAATGATGTGAATTCTGTTTGTGCTATAAATATGTTGAGAAAAAGTAGAAAATTTACAAAATTAGAAAACTGTACACATATTTTTGTAACTACTTTTTATTACTTGAAATATGCTACAAAAGAAGTAATGAAAGAAATTGATGATTTAGAAATTGGATTAGTAATTGACGATTTAGATTTAACAACTTTTCTATGGTTTAAGGATTTTTCAAAAAATGACGAATTACCAAAATTAAGGTTAATTGAAAATGCAATTGCAGCAACTGATCCTAATCCTAAAATAATAGAAAAAGCAAATAAGTATTTGGATGATATAAAAAGGGATAAACTAATAACTGATATTGAAGGAGTAACACAATTATTATCAACAAACTATTTAAAATATTCTTCAAGAGAATACATAAAAATGGTTGAAAATAATCCTGATAATGTTACGAAAGAGAATTTTGAGAAATACTTAAAAAATAAAGACGATGAATTAAGAAGAACAAAAAATGAATTGATTGATACAAAAGAAAGAAGCATAAAAAAAGATGTTAAAATTGAACTTATGAAAAAGAATATATTAAGTAATGCAGAAAATCAAATAAGAGTGAAAACAAAGAGAGCTTTACTTATTGGAAATATAATTTACTATGTAATTATCATTTCTATTGTTATATTTTGCTTTATCATGTCGATAATATCTTATAAAAATAATCAATTTAATATTGTATCAGTAACTATGATGATTTTAGGAATTTTTGGAGTCACAGATACATTAATTCCAAAGGCAAAATTTTCTTATAGATTAGTGAAATATATATGCAAAAAGTATGAAATTAAAGTAACTAAAGAAGAAAATGATAAAGCAAATAAACTAATTGGTGACATTTAAGAGATGACAAAGAGTTTATCTCTCAAAGTCATCTTTTTCTTTGCTTAAATCTAATTCTTCAATGTCATCATCATCTAATACATTATCATCATACATTTCATTAACAACATCAATATATTTATCATCTTTATCATACCAACTATGAAGTTTATCGTGTAAGAAAGATATTAGTTTTTCAAATTTATCTTTCCAATATTCAATAATATTTTTTAAATCGTTGATTTTAGATTTTAAAAATGATATTTCATTATCTTTTTCTTTAATTATATCGTTTAAAGTTTTAACTCTTAAATTAAGTGCTTCGTTATTTTCAGTAAGAGTTTTAATCTTATTATTCTTATCTTTTAATTGATCGTGAGCATTAACTAATGTATTAGATAGAGTTTGTATTTTATCATATTCTTTATTAGTATTATTTACTTGCTCGATAAAGTCGATAAAAGAATCCTTATCTTCTTTTGATAAAATATAATTATCTTTATTTAGTTTTGATGTTTTAAGTTTATCAATTTTATCTTTTATATCTTTAGAGTTTTGTTTTAACTCTGAAGATTTTTTATTAGCTTGTTTTAGGTTTTCGGTATTTTTTTCAATTTGCTTTTTCATTTCTATATAGTTATCCATATCAGATACATGAATATCTCTATTTCTTCCTTTTTGTTTTTGTTTTAAAGTAGAATCTAAACTATATACGTGATTAAATTCTTCAATACATAAAGTTCTCATTTTGTCTTGTAATCTTATTAAAGATTCTTTAGTAAATACATCAGATTTACCAACTTGTTTTTCCATACCATTTTTATTTTTATATTTAATAGGAACACCAACAATATGTAAGTGTGGACTTGTTTCATCATAATGAATTATAGCACTAACTACTTTAAAGTTAGGAACAAGCATTTCTAAATCATCAACTTGTTTTTTATAAACTTCAGACATTTTCTTCTTAAAATCTTCATCTTTAGTATCCCAATATTCTTTATCTCCAAGTTCCAGTATTATTTCACAAGCAAGATCCTTTTTCTCATTGTTAGATACATTATCAAAATAATTATCAATCATACGACTAGGTCTAGTTTGTTTAGAATTATATTCTAGTATTGCTTCTTCAAACTCACTTAAATATAATTCCTTTACATCATCAAGTGGAGAAGAAGTACCTCTAACTATTTCTATTAGCTCTTGATTATCATCATATTTTCTATAATTATGTTTATCTACTTTTGATAATTGTCTTACATTTTGAATAGCATTATTGGGTAAAGATGTTGTTCCACTTAAATTGTTTTTACCATTTTGTTTAGATATGTTTTTTCTATTTTTATCACTACCTAAATGTAATGAATAGGCAAGTTCTGACATAGTTTCCTCCTTTCTAGAAGTGACCACTCAAGTGGTCATTTTGGTCATCCAAAATTTCTAACCCCCTAGGAATTTTGTACGTTCCATACAAAATATCCAGTGGGCTAAGGTTTAACACCTTAGAATCCGTTTACTTTATTTCACAATAACCAAAACTTCGTAATGGCTAAAGTTCATAAAGTTTTTTTTAAATTGCTATCGCCACTTTCATTTACTTCGTAAACAAAACGTGCCACGCATTTTAAAAATCCTCTTCGGTAACATTATCTGGTATTGTTTCAAATACATCTCTAATGTTTACCTTTATATCATTCGGGTTATTCTTCGTAGCAAGCATTCCCATTGATAACCAATTTTCATTTTCATTGTTATCTTTTTGTAATGGGAATACTCTAATAGGAACTTCATTTCTTTGAAGTGGTCCTATATCTAATTTTTCAGTTCCTTTATAATAAGTTCCTTTATATAAATTAACCTCATAATATTCATTTAATCTACATAGATGTTGCATTACATCTTTAATAGGTAAGTATTCACTATACCTTATATTTGTATCGACACATATACCATTAAAATCGTATGTAAGAGGTCTTTTCTTATCGATATAACCTTTCTTATATAATTCTTCAAAATCACTATAGAAAGTACTTCTAAAGTTAATTTGCTTAACTTCATATTTGTTTCCTTTAAGTTCAAGTTCTATATCATCAATATATCTCATAACTATATCAGCTCTAGTATCTCGATCTAGTAAATCCCAATTATCATTAAAAGCATAATAAGATATTGGAAGTTTTATTTTATTAATAAAATCCATATCTCTTTTTAAGAGTATATCTTCAGTAGTAAAGTTTAATTGTCCTGCTTGTGAGTTTTCTAACAATTTAGAATTAACCATTTCAATTTGATTTTCTATTAATTTAGATTCTTGTTTAAATTCTTCTTCCGTAAATAGTTCATCAATATATGCTTTTCTAATTCTATCTCGTTTATTATTTAAAGATTTTAATTCTTTTTCTAATTGTTCTTTTGGATTATCTATTTTAGATTTTAATACTGGCAAGAAAAATTCATTAACGACATTATCGTATTCTAATATGTCGGCTAGTAAAACTTTTATTTTATCCTCAATTTTATCCTCGTGAATATTGCCTTTACAATTCTCACACCTATAATAGAAATACCATTTATCAGATTTAATCTTATGTGAAGCACCACCAGCAAGTATTCTTCCACATTTAGGACATTTTAATTTTTGTAAAAAGATATAAGTTTGTGTTCTCATATAGTTCTTTTGATTTTTCTTCTTTTGGACTTGACAATTATCCCACATTTCTTTGCTTACTATTGATTCAACAACATCTTTATAAAGAGTAGGATGATTTGTCCTTTTACCATGTACATAATCGCCTTTATAAACTTCATTAGAAATAATTCTTAATATTCCTGTATCTTTCCAATTAGTTTTACCTAAAACTTGTTCTTCATTAAATATGGTTGCTATATTATAATAAGATTTTCCTTCAAAATATAAATTGTATATTCTTATTACAATATCTTTTGTAAGTGGATCAGGAACTAACTTTTTATCAATATGTTTATAACCAAGTGGAGCACGAGCAGGAATATGTCCTTCTTTAATCGCCCCAGATAAACCAAATTTAGTTCTTTCACTTGTTCTTTCTATTTCATTTTGTGAAACTGTTGTTAAAAGTCTAGCAACCATTTTACCGCTTGAATTGGTAGTATTAATTTCTTCATTAGCACAATCTAAATAAGCATTGTTTTCCTCAAGAAAGTTCATTATACCTTCTAAATCAAATACCGAACGAGTTAATCTATCTAACTTTAATACAACAATAGTATTACATTTTTTATCTCTTATATCTTGTAATAGTTCTTCAAAGGCAGGTCTAGTATTACCAGTTTTAGCACTAATTCCAGCATCTTTATAAAGTTTATATATTTCATAACCTTTATACTCACACATTGCTCTTAATCGTTTTTCTTGTTCTGGTAAACTAAATCCTTCTCGTGCTTGATCTTCGGTACTAACTCTAATATAAAGACCAGCAATTTTCTTTTCATTATCCATTATCTTCAACTCCTTTTACTAAAAAAGAGGAGACAATAGTATCTAGTAAAGTCTAAATACTACTGACTCCTCATTATAATCAATATTATATAGTTTAATTTTATCTTTGCTTTTTATCATCGGTGTACCTCCATTTCTAGAGAATACCTCTTTCATTGGTTTTATATAATATACTTAAAACATTGATTTGTCAATTCCCTGATTAGGGAATAAGTAGTATTTAGATAGATTTTAAATAATCTTCTAGTTCTGATAATTTTATCTTATTAGATAAATTTTCAATAAATATTTCATTAGAATAATTAAATGCTAGAAATGTAGTATTGTTAATAATTATTCTATGTGGTTCAATATAAGTTAAATTAGTCTTATCAATTTTTCTAATACTACCATTTATAATAGTAGGCTTGTTATTAGTAAAATCACATATAAATTCAATTTTCTTTCTTAACGATTCTTCTAATGATAGTTCTTCTTTAATAATATTTACCATAGTTCCATCCTTTCTTTATAAAGTAGGATAGTCTTTGTATTCTTCCAAGTTGATAACGTGGGAGTTTTAAACACAAAAAAACTAATCCAAATTGGATTAGTCATTTATCAAAACTCGAAAAGTTCGAGCAGATTTCACTATGGAGCGGATGATGGGAATCGAACCCACGTTATCAGCTTGGAAGGCTGAAGCTCTACCATTAAACTACATCCGCATCAGTAGGCATTAACAATATACCATATTTTTAATGCCTTTTTCAAGTACTTTTTATAACTTTTTTTAATTTTTATGTGCTTCTAAGTACTTTCTTACCTCTTCTGCATCATCTAAATGATGTTTTGTATGACCAATAATCTGATAATCTTCATGACCTTTACCTAATATTAATAGAACATCATTCTTACCAATCATATCTAAACCTTTTCTAATAGCAGTTGGTCTATCTATTTCAACCTCATAATTATCTTTTCTAACACCCTTAATAATATCTTCTAATATTGCCTTAGGGTCTTCAGTTCTAGGGTTATCACTTGTAAATATTACATAGTCAGACTTCTCACTCGCAATATTACCCATAATTGGTCTCTTAAGCGGGTCTCTATCTCCACCACAACCAACTATTGTAATAACCTTTCCTTTCTTATTTTCTAAGAAAGCAGAAATAATTTTATCTACAGCGTCTGGAGTATGCGCATAATCAATAACAGCTTCCCCACCATTAACTGAAATCTGTTCACATCTACCTTTAGGAGGATAAATACTCTTAGTAACCTCAGCAATCTCATCAATACTAAAACCCAAATTGTTAAGTAAAGCTAGACATGTCAAATAATTATAAACATTAAACTTACTTCTTAAATTCGTCTCAATCTCATACTTCTTACCATCTACCATAAACGAAATAAGTGTTCCCTTATCCGTTTGACTATAATCTAATATCTTATAATTATCCCCTGAATACCCCAAAGTCTTATAATTTCCAACTTCAAAATACTTACCATAATCATCATCATTATTAACAATAACTAAACCATCTTTTTTAATCTGCTTCAAAATAAGTAACTTAGCATTTAAATAATTCTCCATTGTTTTATGATAATCTAAATGATCTTCCGTTAAATTTGTAAACGCTACTTCACTAAACTCTAATCCTTCTACCCTTTTTTCACATAAAGAATGACTAGAAACCTCCATAACAACATCTGTTACTCCCTGTTCTAAAGCTTCAATAAAATAAGAATATAAATCTAAAATTTCTGGTGTCGTATTATTAAGTTCATACTTTGTATCCCCATAATAGAACCCAATAGTACCCATATAAGCAGCATTAACCCCTAACTTTTTTAAAGCCTGATAAGTCAAAAAACACGTCGTAGTCTTTCCATTAGTCCCCGTAACCCCAATAATTCTTAATTTATTAACCTCATCTTTATAATTATCAACAATATACTTTTGCACCCATTCCTTAGTACTAGGAACAACTAAAGTCTCTACACTATAACTACCATGTTCACAAACAATTTTTGTAGCGCCAGCCTTAATTGCATCTTCAATATAATCATGTCCATCTACTGTAAATCCCTTAATCGCAACAAAAGTATCCCCTGGTTTTACCTTCCTTGAATTAGTCTTAATATTAATCATATACTTCATTCCTTTTCTAGTAATATTCTATCATATATTTATCTAAAGTATTACTAATTTTACATCAAAAAATGTAAAGAAAAAAAGGCTTTACGCCTCAAAATACTGTTGATACCAAACAATAAATGTATATATCGTCCATACTTTCTTATAACAATCTTTCTTACCCTTTTTATGATCTTCTAAAAGCCTCATAATCTTTTTATAGTTAAATAACTCTTTAGCTATCGGTAAATTAAACTTAGTCTTAATCTCTTCATAAAGATCATCATCTCTTATCCATTCTCTTAATGGAACCGGGAAACCTAACTTCTTCTTCTTATATGATTCATTAGGAATCACTCTTTTAGCAGCCATTCTAAGGGCTGGTTTCGTTGTTTCTTCATTAACCTTCGCCCATTGTGGTAATTTCCTTGCCACCTCATAAACACTTTTATCTAAGAAAGGCGTTCTTGCTTCTAATCCAAACATCATAGTAGTTCTGTCAACAGCATGTAAAAAGTCTCTTACTAACCAAAAATAATAGTCAATCGCTTGTCTTTTTACTAAGTTAGAATTATCTTTATAATCTTCATAAAAAGGTGCCACTATATCCTTAGTATCAATTTGATTTTTAAAATTAACTATCCCCTTAGCTTCTTTATCTCTAAATACTCTTCCTAACCCAATACTATATTCTTCTAGTTTTCTACCTCTTCTATATACAAAGTTTAACCCTCTAACCTCTGGAAACAATCCTGCAATATTAGAAGCCAATCTTCTTATTGGATAAGGTATTTTCATATACCACTGATTATCTACTTCTTCTCGGTAATTTAAATATCCTCCAAATAATTCATCAGCCCCTTCACCTGAGGTTACAACCTTAACATCTTCACTAGCTATTTGAGCTACAAAGTATAGAGCAATAGCACTAGGATCCGCCAAAGGCTCATCCATATGATACATAATACTTGGTAAAGCCGATACATACTCATCTTTAGTTATCTTCTTTGACTTATTTTCAATTCCAAGTTTATCCGCTAAGTCTTTAGCGTACCCAATCTCATCATACTTAGGGTTATCATACCCTACTGTAAAAGTCTTATCTGGTTTCATTAAAGATACTAAGTAAGAAGAATCTATTCCACTTGATAAGAATGAGCCAACTTCTACATCACTTATTTGATGATATTCCACCGAATCTCTCATTGCTTCATCAATATCTTCAACTATCTTATTCATTTTTTGTTCTGTTTCATTAAATTCTAAGTGAAAATATCTTTCTATTTCTATCTTACCATCTTTATAAGTCAAAGTATGTCCTGGTTCTAAACGATATACTCCTTTAAAAAAGGTTTCTTCCGTTGGTGTCGAATTAAAACATAAATATGCCGATAATATTTCTTTATTTAATTCTTTCTTAAAATCCGGATGATCTAAGAATGCCTTAATCTCACTAGCAAACATTAAAGTATCATTAAACTTTGCATAGTAAAGTGGTTTAATTCCAAAATGATCTCGTGCCATAAACAAAGTTTTGGTATTTTGGTCCCATATTGCAAAGGCAAACATCCCTCTTAAATGTTCAACAACATTTTTACCCCATTCTTCATAGCCATGAATAATAACCTCCGTATCACTTTTATTTTTAAACTTATGACCTTTGCCTTTTAACTCATCCTTTAACTCTACAAAGTTATATATCTCTCCATTAAAAACAATTACAATACTATTATCTTCATTATACATTGGCTGACTACCAGTACTTAAATCAATAATTGACAACCTACGATGTGCCAAAGCCACATCATCATCAATAAAATACCCTTCTCCATCCGGACCACGATACTTAATTCTATCAGCCATTTTCTTTATAACTTCATCTTTATTTTTAATATTTTTATTAACAAATCCTGCTATTCCACACATAATTATCCTCCTAATATTTAATAACTAGCTTAGCGGTATTAAAGAAAGTGCTACTTTTTGTTTATCTTTATCAACATCACAAACATACACCGTTACAATATCGCCAACATTAACAACTTCTTTTGGATCTTTAACGAAAGTCTTAGCCATTTTCGAAATATGTACTAAACCATCATCATGTAGTCCAATATCTACAAAGGCCCCAAAACTAGTAACATTTCTAACTGTTCCTTGTAATTCCATACCAACCTTTAAATCTTTAAGTTCTAGAATATCACTCTTTAAAATAGGAGCTTCTAAACTATCTCTTGGATCAAGTCCTGGCGTACTTAATTCTTTAATAATATCCTCAATTGTAAAAGTATCACTCTCTAACTTCGTACTTAACTCTTTTACATTAGCTTTACTTAAAACATCCTTAAAAGTTGTATTATTAATATCCTTAATATCTAAGTTTAATTCCTTTAACAACCTATTCGTCAACTCATATGACTCTGGATGTATTCCCGTATTATCTAAAGGGTTAACGCCCTTAACCCGTAAAAATCCTACTGCTTGTTCATAAACTTTATCACTAATTCCCTTAACATTCTTTAAATCTTCCCGACTAGTAAAAGCTCTCTCTTCCTTAGCTTTATAAATTTTTTCAATAACACTCTTCGTTAAGCCTGATATATATTTCAAAATAGACTTTGACGCTGTATTGACATTAACTCCCACTTCATTTACAACCTTCGAAACTGTAAAATCTAATGATTCATTAAGTTCTTTTTGATTAACATCATGTTGATATTCCCCAATACCTATTGATTTAGGATCAATTTTAACTAACTCCGAAAGTGGGTCTTGAATACGACGTCCAATTGACACTGCACTACGTTTTTCAACTGTTAAATCAGGAAACTCTTCTTTAGCTAGCGGACTTGCTGAATATACACTAGCACCTGCTTCACTAACAATTACATACTTAACTTTAGTACCTTTAATAACCTCACTAACAAACTTTTCACTCTCACGCGAAGCCGTCCCATTGCCTATCGCAATTAAATCAATATTATATTTATCAATTAATTCCAACATTTTCTTCGCACTACCCGCTTTATCATTGTGCGGTTCATGAGGATATATAACGGCAATTTCAAGTAAAGCTCCACTATAATCTAAAACAGCTAACTTACATCCCGTTCTAAAAGCTGGGTCAAACCCTAAAACCCTTGAATTCTTAACCGGCCTTGTTAAAAGAAGATTTTCTAAATTAGCTTGGAACGTTTCAATCGCTTTTTTACTTGCATTATCCGTTAATTCACTTCTAATCTCTCTTTCAATACTAGGCATAATAAGTCTTTTTAATGAATCTTTAATACTGGCTTTTACAACATCTACAACATAAGATTCTTTATTTTTAATCCATTTATTCTCTTGATTAGCTTGAATATAATCTAAATCATACTCTAATCCTACACTAAGTATTTTATGGTCTTCTCCTCTATTCATAGCCAAAATATGAAAATGCTTTGCATACTTTATTCTCTCACTAAAATTATAATACATTTCATATAGTTTATTTTCATCTACTGCCTTTGGCTTTAACTTTGAAGTTATTAAACCATTATTATAAACATAATTTCTTATATACTTTCTAGTATTTGCATTATCACTTATCCATTCCGCAATAATATAAGAAGCTCCCTCTAAAGCCTTATCTACATCCATATTATAACCACTTGCTAAAGCCTCTATACTTCCTTTAATAGGAAAAGCCATAATTTTTTTAGCTAAAGGCTCTAACCCCGCTTTAATTGCTTCTGTAGCTTTAGTTTTCTTCTTTTCTTTATATGGTCTATAAACATCTTCAATTTCCGTTAACTTACTACAAGCAAGAACACTATTTCTTATCTCTTCAGTAAGAAGACCTTTCTCATCAATTAATCTTATAACATCTTCTTTACGTTTTAATAAATTCTCTTGATATTTATATTGTTCTTCTATTGCTCTTATTTGATCTTCATTAAGATTTCCTGTACGTTCTTTTCTATATCTAGCTATAAAAGGTATAGTTGCCCCTTCACTAAGTAAGCTTAATACTTCTCCTATTTGTTTAGTACTAATTTTCAAAGTACTAGCTAATTGTTCTATTATGTTATTACTCATTCTTTTACCTCTCTTACACACAATTAATTATATTAAAAAAAGACCTTCAGGTCAATTTTAGTTTTATATTATTTATCCTATATATGTTATTCTAGCGTAGCCATTTCCTTTTTTGGCACAATTTTCAGTTGGGGTTTCTTCAGCACACGTTGTAGACACTGTTTTAGTAGTTTCTTCACTACTTTCTGTACAATTATAGCAATACATTGCTTTATTAGTTAATAATGAATTTCCTATATATCCAGATCCTCCAGCTCCGGGAATAGCATCATTAAGGTGATCATTCACATCTGCAATATATCCACCATAGCCACCAAAGTAGCCGCCACCTCCACCGCCTCCAGGAGTACCAGCAGAATCCGATCCATGACCACCTTGCCCAAATTTATAGCCTGAAATTTGAGTACCATTTACACTATATAAAGCTTCACTTTTATATCCTATGGTTCCATTAAAACCCCCACCATTACCAGAAGTATAATTCCAAGCAGCTCCGCCGCCTCCTCCAGAAACTATTAAAATATCGGATTTATTATTTTCTAAATTAAATAACAATTTTGCAACTCGAGAAATATGCGTTGCACCGCCACCTCCACCGCTAGCGTCATCATCTTTCTTATCCCAATGACCATTCCCGCCACCATTAAAGCCGCCTAAACTGTCAGCAACATTTATTTTTCCATCAGAGCCATGGCCACCAGTATATATGTATAACGTTTCATCTTTATTTAAACTTATAAATCCAATTGAATATCCACCATAGCCACCAATATCTTGATAAGCTCCATTCATTATAGATTTTCCACCTTGAGCACCCCAGGTTTCAAGTTTATAGGTTCCTGTTTTTGGCACAGTAAATACTTGCTCAGCTCCAGTATAATTAAAAATATACTCAGTCTTAAAAACAAAATATACACTACATTTAATCTTTTTTGTAGCATTTTCTATTGTTATTGCAACAACTACATTACCAGAAGAATCAAATTTAACAGGAATCATCCCTTGAGCCAGTTCTGGTGCTTCTGCAATTACATTGTCTTTATATATTTGCTTAAAATATACCCCACATTTAATCTTTTTTGTAGCATTTTCTATTGTTATTGCCCATTTGTCATTATCCCATGTACCAAATGCTTCGTTATCACATACTATTTTATCTACAACGTAGCCATCGCCTTTACCTGGTATTTCATTTGACCATTCACCATCTATATAACTAGCAATAAAATAATCATTCTTTATAAAAGGTTCAACAGTGGTTTCATACATAGTCATTTCATTACTACTACTAAATTTAGAATATGAAAAATATATAATTCCTAAAATAACTAATACTAAAGTTAGAGTTATGGCATATATTCTAAATATTTGTTCTTTATGTTGAGCCCACCAAAGTTTTCTTTTAAAGTTCATATAGATACACCACCTAACGTGGTATATCTAGAGGATATCTTACTTAGTAGTAAAAATACCCCCCCCATTTTGTTTACTTTGTGTAAATAACATAAAATATCCTTCTTTCCAAGTGAACTAATAGTTCATATTCTATATACAAAGTATAACACATTTTATCGTATTTTGGCATAATTTTTAGCATGTTCAAAAAAGTCCTAAAATTAGCCAAAAATTAACATTTTGCACCTTTTTCTAACGACTTTCAAAAAAGACTAACCTTTAAATAAGATTAATCTTCTAAATTATTCACTAAATTTTACATTAATAGAAGTAATTTCTGCAATAGTGCCAACCCTCATATTAGGTCCATATAACCCAACTCCACTAGTAACCACACTATTCATATTCCCATACTTCTTTTTACCATATGGATTCTTCCACATTAAACCAACCGTAACATTTCCCGGAAACATTTGACCATCATGCGTATGCCCCGATAAATCTAAATCTACCCCAGCATCATTTAGTTCTTCTAACTGTCTTGGTTGATGGTCAATAACAAATATTGGCTTCGTTTTATCTAAGTCTTTAGTTAACTCATCAGGACTTTTTCTTACATCAATATCTCGTCCCGGTCTTGTTGCATCTGCTCTACCTATCAAATAAAAGGCATCATCTACCAATACATAATCATCTCTAAGTAACATTACATTACTATCTTTTAAAAGTTCATCCATACGAGTATCACTCATTTTCTTATCATGTTGTTTAAACGTAAACCCCACCAATGTTTTCTCATAAATATCATGATTACCATAAACAGCATAAATCCCATACTTAGAATTTATACTCTTGAACAACTCTTTTATTTTTTCTGGCTCTCTAATAGCGTCATAACTATTATCAAAAATATCTCCTGCCATAACCACAATATCGGGATTTTCCGCATTAATATTATCAACCATTCTTTTAATTTGAGCCGCTCCAATATTATACCCAATATGCAAATCAGCTACTAAAACAACTTTCATATCATTTATATTCTCTACTTTTTTATTTATCAAAACGTCATACTTCGTTGTATGTACAATTCTTGCATTAACCACCCCATAAGTACAAATAAAAACAATAATTGCTATGCAAACTAACCCATTATAAAAATAAGCCTTAGCCGTAAATAATCTACTAGTATCATACTTCTTACTCTTTTTCAAAAAAATTCGTATACCATCTGCCACACATATAGTTAAAAAAATATAAAGCATACATCCAAGCCAATAGTTTCCCGTACAAACCAATAATCTTTCTAAATTAGATTTTGGCAATAAAAAACCAATTAATGGTGATATTGCAAATAAAAAATATATAGAAAGCAACATATATTTAAATACTTTGTTCTTAAAATAGTCACTTGTAACATGAAACCATTTAAGTATTCTTCTAAACAAATAATAATTAACTAACAAATATAATGGCGAAAGAAAAATAGATATCATAATCTAACCTCCTCACTATTTACTAAATAAGATTCATAATCAGTTATTCCATGCCCTACATTAGGATGCCTCCTAGAATATCCATTATCTATAATATAAAGACTAATTAAAACAACACAAATTATTACTAACACTTTAAAATCAATCTTTCTTATATAATTATCTAATATTGGTGCTAAAAAATATGTCATAGCAACCCCTCCTAATCCAAATACCAATAATCCCTCTGCACAAACACGACCATTTATATTTAAAAAATACCCAGTATAATCCCACCACTTAGTCCCATTATGAGTAAATTCTAAATAAACACTAGTATAATATTCAACAATTCCACAAAGTACCATAGTTAAAAGAAATAATATCCAAGGATTTGTCCTAAAACGATATAACAAAGTAAGTATTAAAACACAACCAGCTCCATATATTGGCAGCCACGGCCCATGAAGTACTCCCCTATTAACAAAACTACCATCCGAAATTATATGTAAAATAACTTCCCAAAGCCAACCACCAAACGATAAAATAAAGAACAATAACACTAATGATGGTATAGTATAATGTCTTAAATAATTCAAAGTTTCTAACCTATTCTTTTTCTTTTTACCCGCAATTGGATAAAGTGCCTCTGGATAACTCTTTCTTTCCATAATATCTAAATACGAATTAATTGAAGCTTGCCTAATTTGTTCTTTCTCTAACATTTCATTTTCTTTTTTACTATACATAGTAATCCCAAAATTATTATCTAAATAACCTTTAAAACCGGTTCTTTCTTCTAACTTAGGAGCTTGCTCCTTCATTTTATTAGTTATATCCAAATAAGTACTTTCTAATTCATTTTTTGAAGCTTTTTTATATAAATATGTGTCAATAAAATATTCATAACCTTCCTTCTTAGAAACTACCCATTCTTCTCTTAATAAAGCAAAAAACTCAGTATCAGTTGCCAACTTAAAAGGGTTAGAAAAAAATATCTTACTTAAATTAAATGTTAAAATACCCACTACTTCCCAACCAATAAAACTCATATCTAATAAAAACTTCTTAAATTTATAACCGGACATCATATTTCTCGATAACTTTATCGCTTCACCACTTGGAATACTAGGATTTTCAGCCACAATAAAAGGCACTAATTGATAGGAATAATACTTAATAATACCACCTATTATTGTTAGACCCCATAAAAATTGTTGAATAGAAGTTCTAAGTAGAGTAAATGCCGCCATAGTCCATTTCTTTACATAGTATAAAAATAAAAATCTTTCTACTTTAACTTTTTCATAAGTTCTTGCTTCTAAAAACAATCTTCTAATTATAGTACCAAAAACATTTACAATATAAAACCAAATCATACTATAAAAAGCATATATTAAAATTGTTAAAATAATATTTGTAATACTATCTTGTTTAATAATAGAATTAATCAAAGAAAAAAAAGAAAAATATATTTTATTACTTCCTACTGAGTTTAATATCAATGAAAAAACTCCTCTTTGTTTTGTAAAAGCCCCACTTTCAGCAATTTTCTCTCCTGCACTAGCGGCAGTATTTTTGATATTTTCAACTTTATCCTGTACTCCTGGCATTACATATTTAATTTGATTAAACATATCTGTAGTTTCATTTATTGATAAAGACCCTGAAAATTCACTTCCTGCTAAAGCCGCTAATGCACACGCTAAAACCAAAATAACATAATGACTTTTAAATACTTTACGAGCTTTTTCTTTAATCTTTTTAAAGTTTAAGTCTATCACAACATCACTTACTTTCGTTTTTATTTTATCATTTATGTATATTTTTCACAACTAAATTTATACCAAAAAAAATCCAGGATACAATCCCGGACCTTTGCAATATCTTTTAATACCACTATATTAATTTGATATCACGTGAATTAAAATACATCATTTAATTCTTTATTATTATATTTCTAAATTAATATTTTATACTACTTTTTTAAATTATCTGTTTTAATAATCTTTATTCTCGTTGTATCCTGTAACTTACTAGCTTCTTCTCTATAATTTAATGCTATTCCTACCACAAAGATATATGCAAGTAAATAAAACCACAATAACAAAATAACTAAGTTAGCAAGACCTCCATATATCGTACTATAATGAGCATAATTATTTATATAATATGAATATATTGCTGTAACAACTATCCACCCCACTGAAGTAAATAATGCCCCATAATTAACATCCTTACTAGGTACTTTTCTATCAGGTGCCATTGTATATAGTATCTTTATTAGCATAAATATAACTAACCATGATATAGGACCTTGCAAGGTCTTAAAAATCATTTCTATCTTCATAGCTATATTACTATCCATATTTACCATTTTAATTAAACTAATTATTTTCGTACCAAATAATGGCACTACTAAGATAAACATAAATAGAATAACAATGAAGAAGGTCATAATTAAAGCCTTGATCTTCCTGTAAATATACCCTTTATCTGGTACATTATATATTGTATTTGAAGTAATTATTATCGAACTAGCACCCTTAGATGCCGTATAATAACCAACTATCAAAGTTAGAAAAAAACTTAAAGATATATGATCAATACTAACATTAGGTATTATTAAACTACTTATATCATTACCAAACGCACTTGTTAAAAATTCTGTAATAAAACTCATTGATAAATTAAGTGAGAATGCAGCATAACTTATTAATGTTAATATTGGTACTACGGAAAGAATAAAGAAAAAAGCAAGATTTCCTGGTAATATCAAAATCTCTGGTTTATTCAATACTAACCAAAAATTTCTTAAGAACTTCTTAAACCTTTTATTCATATATTACTCCCTATTTAAATCTTGCTTTTTTTGTTTCATATCTTCTACTGATTCATTAATAGCGTCTTCAATAGACTTTAAATCATTAGTTATCATACTATGCCCTATTGTCGCCCCATACTCATAAGGTAAATTCTTAAATTCTTTATATAATTTCTTAATATAACTAATTATTTGTCTTTCTTCATACCCTACTAAGTAAATTAAAAATTCATTACCATCAGTTCGCATAATATCACTATTATCTAACTGCGTTTTAATCAAGATATTAGCGGCCGCTTTAATTTGCCTATCGCCTTTTTCATATCCTAAAGTATCATTAATTTCTTGTAACCTATTTAAATCAAGTACAATAGTAGCTTGCGGATAAATCGTATTTTTATTCCAAGCATTAATATTTTCATTTAAATAATTGCGATTTTTTAGCGATGTTAATTGATCTATATATCTAATCTTTTCTACCTTTTTAATTTTCTTTGATATCTTAACTCTCTTAGTTGATTTATACAAAAGATACATTATTACTACAAAACCAATAATTAAATACAATGAATACTTAGCAATAGTACAAAGTACAGTACCACTCTTTAATGTCTTAGTATAATTATATAATCCTTCATTTATCGTTAAATTAGGATCTTGCAATTTAATAAAGGCATTCAAAGTTTTATAGAACGGCCCATCTTCTCTAACTTTAAAGTTATATGTTCCATCCGTATTACTTGTATATCTAACTGTATATCCCGATAACTCCTTATTAGCATAAGTCTCATAAGTATTATGATCAATCATAATAATATTATCTTGTTTAGCAATCTTTTTCAACTCTTTAACATTACGATAAGTATTAATAGTTATATCATCAATTGTCGATAAATAATTATAAAGCATACTATCTTGTAAAACATAAACAGTCTTTCCTTTTAAAGAATCTAAAGAATTAACTACCATACTATTACTTTCCTTAGCAATAATATTATATTCAATATTCATATGAGTATTAATTTCTTTATAATTATTTGTTAAAGTATAATAATTAAAATATAAATCTAAAGACCCATCATTTATAGCATTAGTTAACAACTTATAACTACGATACTTACTATATTTAAAATCAACTCCTGCTACTTTGCTAAATTTATTCAAATATACTGAGATAATTCCTCCGTAGTTACCACCCATAATAATCTCATAAGGACTATTATTTATAAAACCATAACTATATACCTTCGAATTTAACTGTTTAATATCACTATCCGTTAATTTTAAATTTTCAATTAAAGCTTGTTTCATCGCCTTATTATAAGAACTATCAAAGTATTTACCATTCCACTTTGTAAAATACTTCTTTATAATACTACTAAAATAATCACCTTGTAATTCATAAGTATAATATCTTTTAATATCATTAAAATGATAAGATATTTGATAATCATTAGCAACAATATAATCTAAATATTCATATTTAGGTACTAAAATATAATCTAAATCTTTACTAAAAGCCTCTTCTAAAGCTTTCTTATTTTCATACGCTGTAAGTTTTAAATTAAATGATTTCAAATAAGAATTTAAGTAAGTTACATCACTACTAAGTACACCAATACTCTTACTACTAAGACTAGCAATATCCGTAATTACTTCATAATCTTTCTTTATCAAAACATAATTATCTTCATAAATAACTAACGAATTATCATCTAAACTATTAGTGGCCATAAAACCATGACTTACACTAGACTCTCCATTATTATAAGTTACTGGATTTATCTTCAACCCATATTCTTTACTCATATCATTTATAAAATCATAAAATATTCCGCTACCATTAGCCCCAAATACACTTAAATTATTAATAATATTAACATTTTGAACTGTGGACAAGTTATTATTTATCCACTCTTTTTCTTTAACAGTCAACTTATTTTCATCTTTCAAAACATTCATTATTATTAAAGTAGCTATTACAATAAATACAATTACCGGAATTACTAATAAAATTCGTTTAACACTTTTTTTCATAACAACTTATTCTTTCTCGCTAATATTATTATTGTTCCAAACTAAATTTGAACCATTAACATTCTTAGCACCCATTATCTTAAATCCTGCTGAATTATCAGTCGCATCTTGCACTAAAGTAAATTGAATATCATAGAAATTCTTCTCTTCGTCACTAAATTCTTCTAATAATTTAACAGCCGTACTCTGGGCATCTACTAAACTAACTGTTGTATCAAAAGAGATACGTATATATATAATTTTTCCTGTTACCAAAACTTCTGCATTACTAACACCCTTAGACTCTTTAGCCTTAGCTTCTACATCTAACCTTTTACTATCAGTTATAGCAACCTTATCTATTCCGTCCAAGCGATCCCCATATTTTGTCCCACCATTACCAAAATAAAAATACTTAAATAACAATGCCACACTTATAATTGCACATACAATTACAATCACTATCATAAAGAAAATCGGTTTATTTTCCTTCATTAATTTTTTCATTCTTACCTCCGTTTTGTAGTTTTAATTATACTACACTATATTCTTTTTCGCAAATTACTCCCCTAAATAGTTTCTAAGCGATACCTCATCCCAAATTGGAATATTTAAAGATTTCGCCTTATCATACTTTGAACCAGGATTCTCTCCTGCAATTACAACATCAGTCTTTTTACTTACCGAGCCACTTACTTCTCCTCCACGATCTTCAATAATCTTCTTTAATTCATCTCTACTTAAAAAACTAATCGTTCCCGTCAAAACAAACTTTTTATTTGTAAATGCTTCATCTTGAATAATTTTCTCACCCTTATACTCCATATTTATTCCAATATCTTTTAGTTCATGAATTAATATTCTATTCTTTGGATTATCAAAATAATTACTTATATTTTTAGAAAGTGTACTTCCTATATCCTTAATTTGCTCTAACTCTTCACTACTAGCATTCATTAAATTATCCATAGTTTCATACCTTTTAGCTAGTATCTTTGCAGTCTTAGCGCCAATTCCATTTATACCTAAGCCATTAAGTAAATTTTCTAACGAATTATTTTTAGAATTTTCAATTGAAATCAAAAGATTAGATACTGACTTAGAACCAAAGCCCTCTAACTCAATTAATTCTTCTTTTTTATCCTTTAACTTATAAATATCAGTTACATCTTTAATAATACCCATATTATAAAAATCTTCTACAATAGACTCACCTAAACCATCAATATTCATACAACCTCTAGATATAAAGTGAATTAAACTATTAACTTTACGCGCTGGACAGTGTTCATTAGGACAATATAAGTCTATTTTACTAGTGCTTTCCTCTAACTTAGTGCCACATATTGGACATTTATCTATCATTACATAAGGTTCAAGTTCATTTACACGACGTTCTCTTACCGGACCAACAACCTCGGGAATTACATCGCCTGCTTTATGTAAATAAACATAATCACCTATTCTTAAATCTTTATCACTAATATATTGATAATTATGTAATGTTGCTCTTCTTATTGTCGAACCCGCCACTTTAATTGGCTCTAAAACTGCATTCGGAGTAATTTGACCCGTTCTTCCTACCGTACAAACTATATCATCAAGTCTCGTTATAACAGTCTCTGCTGGAAACTTATACGCAACAGCCCACTTAGGATATTTAACCGTATAGCCAAGTGTTTTCTGCATTGCCAAATCATTAACTTTAATTACAATACCATCGATTTCATAAGGTAATTCGGGTCTATGTTTCGTCCAATAATGAATATAGTCCATTATTTCATCAATATTTTTACATATCTTATTATTAGGGTTAGTTGGAAGTCCACATTCTTTTAATAACTCTATCGTCTCACTATGTTTTTTCAAAGTCGTATTAGGTAAATGATACAATACAATGTCCAACTGTCTTTCCTTAGTAATACTACTATCTAACTGTCTAATTGAGCCCGCTGCTGCATTCCTTGGATTTTGAAATAAGTTCAAATTCTCTTGCTTTCTTTTTTCATTTAATTCATTAAATACTTTTTTGTTCATGTATATTTCACCACGAACTTCTAAGTCCACTTTTTTATGCAACGTTAAAGGTAATTTCTTTATCGTTCTAACATTATGGGTTATATCTTCTCCTATAACTCCATTACCTCTAGTTGCCGCCGAAACAAATTTTCCATCCTTATATATTAAAGAAACAGCTAAACCGTCCATTTTAAGTTCACAAACATACTCGGGATTACTTACCTCTTTACGTACTTTAGCATCAAAATCTCTTACTTCGTCTTCATTAAAAACATCAGCTAAACTAAACATTGGTGTAGGATGTGTTACTTTATTAAATGCCGCAATTACTTCATTTCCAACCTTAGTAGTTGGTGAATTACTTTGTTTTAACTGTGGATACTTTTCTTCTAACTTAATTAACTCATCCATTAATGAATCATATTCATTATCACTTAAAGTTGGATTATCATTAACATAATACTCTACATTAGCCTTATTTAATACATCAATTAGGTAAGCCATTCTACTTTCAACTTGTTCCATATATACCTACTTTCTCTCATACACATTATATCAAAATGTCCTTTTAATTTCTATACTTAGTGTTATAATAATCTCTGGTGATTTAATTGAAAAAGAAAAAGATTATTAAAGACACAACCCCTCATTATACCTTAGCCGAAGAACTAATTAACAGCATCTCTCATGGTATTGGTGCGGGTCTAGCCATAGCTGCTCTTGTTCTTATGATTGTAAAATCAAGTACCGTAGCGGAAGTTCTATGTTCCGTAACCTTTGGCATTACCATGATATTTTTATACACTATTAGTTGTATCTATCATGCTCTATCTAGTAAATTAAAAGGTAAAAGAGTACTTCGTGTTATCGACCATTGTAACGTTTTTCTTCTAGTTTGGGGCACCTATGTACCCGTAGCTATCTTGGGTGTTAAAGGGCTTTGGGGTTATGCCCTTTTAGCTTTTGTTACGACGATAACCATTATTGGTATCATTCTTTCATGTATTAACTTAGATAAGCATCAAGTTAGTGAAGTAGTCTGCCACTTACTTAATGGTTGGTCCATAACCATAGCGTTTAAAATTCTTTTAACTAATATTGGTCGTATGGGTGTAGCATTCCTTCTTGCTGGTGGCATACTATACAGCGTTGGTGCCTTACTATATGGTATTGGAGCGAAGAAAAAATACATGCATTGTGTATTTCACTTCTTCTGCCTTGCCGCATCCATTTGCCACTTTCTATGCGTCTATTTATATATTCTTTAAGCCTTCAAGGCTTTTTTTCTTACCAAAGCTTTTCTGGATATACACCAGTATCAACTAATTCCTTTATTTTTTGACAAACATTATCTTTATCTTCTTTATAAGTTACCCCATACCACTTACCATCAGTATCAAGCACCTTAACTTTAACATTATTTTTCTTAATATTATTAAAAACTACATCCGGTATCAAAAATTCTTTTTTATCTAAATCAGTTTTATCGGCAAAAAACTCTTTAATATCTTTATCTAATATTTCAAATATATAAGGTGTAAACAAGAACATATTCATTGACACCAAAGTATCTTTAGATACTGTAAAGGCTGGACTGCCGTCCAATGGGCTTGCCTCAATAACTCCATTATTCATTAGAACATTAGATTCAATTAACGATGTCAAATAGCCATCCTTTTCTTGACATATTCCTCGTTTTACCGCTCCATTTTCTGTCAAGGTATTCATAACTTTATACCCAATCATACCGAAAGTCTTAAAATCTTTATTATTTCTTAAAAACGTACTTGCCTTATAATAAGCATCCGCTCCATAAAAATCATCCGCATTAATAATCGCAAAATTATTCTTAACTACATCCTTACAGCAATAAATAGCATGTGCAGTCCCCCAAGGCTTTTCTCTTGTAAAATCTATATTTTTTGGAATTTTATTAGCCTCTTGAAAAACATAGGCAACTTCAATTTTACCTTCAACCCGTTTGCCAATCGTCCTTTTAAATATTTCAAAATTCTCTCTCTTTATTATAAATACCACTCTATCAAAACCATACTTAATTGCATCATAAATAGAATAATCAATTAAAAACTCTCCATTAGGACCAATAGCCTCAATTTGTTTTAACCCCCCAAACCTTGAACCCATACCAGCAGCCATTATTACTAAATCCATATTATCCAACCTTTCTAATACTCTTATGATTCTTCATAAGTTTTTTTATTCCATATCTTTTTTGGAAAGCCACAGTTACAAACGTATCATCAACTCCAACAACTACCCCTCTACCATAAATCGTATGCATTATTACGTCTCCTGCTTTAAAGCCTTCCGTATCACTAGCGTCTTTATACATAGACTCCACTTTAATCTTTTCTGGTTCAAGCATTCTATCATTTGGAATATCCAGTAAGTCTCTATCTATTTCATCAATAAATCTTGATGGAGGGTTAACTTGTTCTTTTCCATATAAAATACGACGTTTCGCATTTGTTAAAATAAGCCTTTGCTTAGCTCTTGTAATTCCAACGTAACATAATCTACGTTCTTCTTCAATTTCCTTAGGGTCATATAAAGAATTTTGGTGAGGGAATATCCCCTCTTCCATTCCTATTAAGAAAACCACTTCAAACTCTAACCCCTTAGCACTATGGATAGTCATCAAAGTAACCCCATTATCATTTTCTTTATGCTCTTCCATATCCGCTACTAAAGAAACTTCCTCTAAAAAGTCCTCTAAGTTAACTGAGCCCGTACGTTCTTCAAAGGTTGCCGTAATAGACTTAAATTCCTCTAAGTTATCTAACCTTAATTCATTTTCTAAACTTTTATCTTCTTCCAGTTCTCTTTTCATTCCTGATTTATCTAAAACCGTATCAATTAACTCCGTTAACGATAGACTTTCTGCCTCTTTACGTAAATCAATAATAAGTTGTTTAAACGCTAACTCCTTTGGAGTCTCCAAACAATCAAACATCCCCGTATTTAATCTTACCGCACTATCCTCAATCTTTTGAATACTAGTTTGACCTATTCCCCTTTTTGGAACATTAATAACTCTTCTTAACGCCACATCGTCATTAGGGTTACTTATTAATTTCAAATAACATAGTAAATCTTTAATTTCTTTTCTTTGATAGAAATAATATGACCCAATAACTTTATAAGGTATCCCAGATTTTAACATCATTTCTTCAGCTAAACGAGCTTGTCCATTAGTACGATATAATATACCTATATCTTTATAATGATACCCCATACTAACTAAATTCTTAATTTCAGAAATTACTAAAGTAATCTCATGCTTACCATCATACCCTCTTAAATACTTCGTCTTAACCCCTTCACCAATAGTGCCATATAACTCTAAATCTTTACGTTCCTTATTATTTTTTATAACCGAATTAGCCGTTTTTAAAATATTATTCGTACTACGATAATTTTGGTCTAAAGTAACAATATAAGCATCTTTATAATCTTTCTCAAAATTTAAAATATTTTGAAAATTAGCATTTCTAAACCCATATATCGACTGGTTAGCATCCCCTACGACAAACAAATTATGATACTTACTAGCTAGTAATTTATTAAATTGATATTGTACTTCATTTGTATCCTGATACTCATCTACTAAAATATATTTAAACTTTTCTTGATAATGTTCTAACACTTCCCTATTTTCTTTAAATAATTTTACTGGTAATCTTAACAAATCATCAAAATCTACTGAATTATTCTTTTTTAATACTTCTTGATATTGTAAATATACCTCTTTTGCAATCTTTTCAGGTGGTGTATTAAAAAACTTATCTATTTCATAATCAGCTAAATTTTCATTTTTAATAAAACTTATTCTATTTCTAATGTACGACGGCGCACATTCCTTAGGGTCTATCCCTCTATCTTTTAAGATTTTCTTAATTATTCCTAAAACATCATCACTATCTAAAATAGTAAAATTTCTTTCTAAATTTAAGTACATATAATTTTCTCTAAGTATTCTTACCCCTAAAGAGTGAAAAGTACCCAAAAAAGCATAATTATCTGGCACTAACTTAGCAAGTCTCTCTTTCATTTCCTTAGCAGCCTTATTAGTAAATGTAATTGCCAAAATATTGGAAGATTTAACTCCTTGACTTATTAAATACGCTATTCTTGTTGTTAAAACTTTTGTCTTACCCGAACCTGCTCCCGCTATTACTAAGCAAGGTCCTTCCATATGTACGACTGCTTTCTTTTGTTGTTCATTTAGTCCTTCTAATAGATTATCCATGTTAATACCTCATTTCTTGTTAATTATATCATACCACACTATAGTTTTAAAATAATCTTCATAAGTGCATAGCCAAGATAACATACATTAGTTCTTGTGTCAACCATAATTTTTTTCAAAACTCTTCTTAATATATCAAATAAGAATTTTTATATGAACTTTCATGTCATGGAACTGTCATGTCATAAATGACATAATTTTAACGAGGTGTATTATGTTAAAAGAATATCGTATTAAAGAAGGTTTTACGCAAGAAGAAATGGCCGAATTATTAAATATATCTTGGCGCCATTATCAACGTATTGAAATTGGTAAAGGAACCCCATCCCTAGAAACTTTTATTGATATAATAGAAATTTTAAAAATTCCTAACGACGAAGCCATAGTATTGTTAAAAAGTTTCAAAAGAGTGGTTCCAATCTTGCAATAATCTATATCTATCAACAAAAAATACTAGTATCAAACTAGTAATTTTTATTTTATAAAGCCATTTTCTACTAACTTTGTTTCACTGGCTGTAATAAAAGCCTTATTATCGAATTTTCTAATAATCTTAGTTAATTCCTTTAACTTTTGATTTTTAACTTCAATCATGAACATCTTCTTACATCTTCCATCATAATCATCAACCATATCTAAAACCGACACTGCATACCCATGACGTCTTAATAAATCCAAATTTTTCTTAGTTCCTTTTTCCGTTATTACTTGGACATTCATAGTACCTTTAACCAACCACTTACTTAAAATTGACCCAATATAAGTTCCTGTAGCATACCCTGCCGCATAAGAAATTGCTATCCATCCACTGGTAATCTGAGTATTTAAAGCCTCCCTAGCAGCCATATACCACACCAATACTTCAAAAAAAGCCAATATTGCCGCCTTTTTAGTACTGCCCTTAACCATAACAATTGTCCTTACAACCCCTATTGAAACATCAACAATCCGAGCCATAAAAATACTTAAACAAACTAAGAAAATATTCATAACTATCTCCTAACTATGACAAACGCTACTATCAAAGTAATAATAATTAAACATATAGCCAAAAACACATAGTACGCTGCATTATTAGTATTAGTTATTTTTTTCTCTCTATACCCCTCATTTCTTTTATTTATTGTATCAAGTCTTTCCATATAAGCATTATTCGCCCCATTAATTTCTTTTCTCTGCTGCAACTGCTCACTACTCATCATCGCATGACACTTAGGACACAACGGACTTTTACTACTTAAAGCCGCCCCACACCTACTACAATACATTAACCTTCCTCCTCAATAAAATTCTTTGATTTATGAGGTTCTTCTCTAAGTAAATCTAAATAATCTTGTTGTCTTAAAGCCTCATATAACATAATTGCTACTGAGTTAGAAACATTTAACGCTCTAACTTTATCCGTCATTGGTATACGCATACAATTATCAATGAAAGGTTTTAATATTTTAGGTGGAATACCTGTCGACTCTTTCCCAAAAAAGAAATAAATATTCTCACTTTTATTACTATAATCAAAACTAGTATGTGGCTTATGACCATACCTAGTTAGAAAATAATAAGTACCCTTATTCTTAGAAAAAAACTCCTCAATATTTTCATACACAGTATAATCACAATACTTAATATAATTAACACCACTACGTTTAATATACTTTTCGTCCAAAGAAAACCCAAGTGGTTTAATAAGATGTAACTTCGTATGCGTTGCTACACAAGTACGCATAATATTTCCCGTATTTTGCGGTATTTCCGGTTCAAATAAAACAATATTTAACATTTTTAATCAACTCCAACCTTATTATATAAAATTTTTCTAACTTTTTATAGCCAATTTCAAAGATTTTATTTATAATCAATATAGAAAGGATATTTTTATGAGAAAAAAATTTTTATTAATTATTTTGTTAGTTAGTTGTTTATTTCTAAGTGCTTGCTCTAGCAATAATTTAGAAGAAAATCTCTTAGGTATTAATTTTAATATAGATACTAACGAGTCAAGTGAATTCGCTTATGATACAAAAAATCCTACTGTTGCTATGTATATTAAAAACTATGGCGCTATTGTTATTGAATTATATCCAGATATTGCTCCTAATACGGTTAATAATTTTATTAGTTTAGTAAGTAAAGGTTTTTATGATCATAATTCATTTCACCGCCTAGTACCAGGTTTTGTATTACAAGGTGGCGACCCTAATGGGAACGGAACAGGTGGACCCGGATACACAATAGACGGCGAATTTAACCGCAACGATTTTAAAAATGATCTAAAACATACTAAAGGTGTTGTCTCAATGGCACGTAGTACAGGACTTAACACCGCCGGTTCACAATTCTTTATCATGCTTGGCACTGCCACTAATCTAGACGGTTCCTATGCTGCTTTTGGCAAAGTAATTGATGGTATGGATATAATTGATAAGATTGAAAGTACAGAGGCCGTTGCTAATCAAAGTAGTGGTAAACTAACAAATAATCTAACTATCGTTAAAGCCTTAGTTAATACTAAAGGTAAAACTTATAAAGAGCCTAGAACAAATGCTAGTACAAACTAGTATTTTTTTCATTATAAAATATTTTTCTTCATACTATTTCCCATGTTTGGTATAATAATTAAAGGAAGTGATTTTATGCAATTTGAAGTTCTAACAATTGAAGAATATTTAAAGTTTTTTAACACTTTTAAGTATTCTCATTTTCTCCAATCAGTTACATGGGGTCTTGTTAATAAAGAAACTAGAAATAAAGAGCCCATCTTTGTCGGTTTAAAAAAAGATAATAAAGTACTAGCGGCAGCCCTTCTTCTAAAAAAGAAAATGGCTTTTAATCTTTGTTACTACTATTGTCCTCGTGGCTATCTTCTTGATTTTAACAATCAAGAAATCTTAACCGAATTTACTAAAGGTATGAAAGAATTCTTAAAAAGCACTAACGCTATTTACGTTAAAATAAATCCCGAAATCATGTATCAAGAAATAGATAAAGATGGTAATCGTATTCCAAATAGTAAAAATAATATATCTATTTACAATAGCCTTCTAACTTTAGGATATATTCACCAAGGTTTTGTAAAGTTATATGAAAATAACGAACCTCGTTATAGCTTTAGACGATACTTTGAAAAATACCAAAGTATGGAAGAAATAGATAAAAGTATCTCTAAAACATTCATGAAAACTGTTCGTCGAAGTTATACTTACAATCTTTTCCTAGATACCAATGGTAATGTTGATGATTTTTATGAACTTAATAAATCTAACGCCGCTAAAGATGATTTTATCCAATACCCTGATAAATTCTACAAAACTTTATATAAATATGGCAAAGAATATAAAAATGTCATGGTCTTTAATATCAAGGTTAATGGTCAAAAATTATATAGCGAAGCCAAAACAAACTATAATAAGTTAAAAAACGACTTAGAAAACAACAATATAAGTAAAAAAAATCTAGCTGACAGCAAAGAAAAATTAATTCGTTTAGAGCAAGATTTAAAAACTTTTGAACCCTATAAAGATAAAGAAGACTTCGTTATATGTTCCATGATTAATGGCCTAGCCAATGACATGATGTGGACTATGTATATAGGAAATAATAAACTTGGTGAATATCTATTTGCTGTTAACCGTGTTTACTATGAAACTATTAAATATTGTTTTGAAAATCATTATCGTTTTCTAGATTTATATGGTACTTCCGGCGACCCTAATACGACTTATAAAAATTTAGGTGGTCTTCATAAATACAAAGAAAGATTTGGTGATACTTATATTGAATTTATCGGTGAATTTGATTTAGTTAATAAAAAAGCACTTTATAAAGTACTTCCTCTTCTTTTAAAAATATATCGTAAATCACATATAGTGATTAAAAAACACTAAAACTACTTGCAGAGACTATTCTCTGCTTTTTTCATACAATCAAAGGCATCGTTAACAACAAAAATATATCTTTTGTGCATCAATAGCTCACATATTTTCCATACTATAAATGAGATAGTTTTTTATAGGTGGTTTTATATGAATATAGACGTATACGATATTTTAAGAAAAAATATAAAGAAAAGACGTGAAAAACTAGGTCTTACACAAGCAGAGCTTGCTGAAAAAACAAACCTTTCTCATGATTTTATCCGTCAAATTGAATCTTCAAAAGTTGCTAAAAATTTTTCTGTCCAAACGATATATCAAATATCTATCGCATTAGAAGTAACCATGAACGATTTATTCTATGAAAATGGCATTCCGCCAAAGTTTTAAAAAAGCATCAGTTTCCTGATGTTTTTATTCTGTTCTTAAAGCTTCTACTGGGTCTTTCTTCGCAGCCATTCTTGCCGGAATAAACCCACCAATTAAAGTTATAACAATACTGATAATTACCATAATAATTGCATGAACTGGATTTAGATTAGCCACATTATCCAAAGTAGTTGCTGACTTTAAAATTATATTAATTGGTACACATAAAAGATATGTAATTAAAATTCCAATAAGACCGGAACTTAAGCCAATTAAGAAAGTCTCAGCATTAAATACTCTCGTAACATCTTTCTTTCTCGCTCCTAAGCTTCTCAAAATACCTATTTCCTTAGTACGTTCTAAAACACTTATATAAGTAATAATACTAATCATTATTGAAGAAACTATCAAAGAAACTGAAGAAAATGCAATTAATACTAAAGTTATGCCATCCATTATACCTCCCGATAAATCAGTAACTGTACTAGCATAATCAGTATAAACATTTTTCTCACTATCATCTTTATTCTCATTATATTTATCTAAATAAGAAAGTAATTCACTCTTAGCTTCAAAATCTTTAGGATATAAATAAATTCCTATAGGGTAATCTTTAGCCCCTATATAAGTTAAAATAGTATCTTTACTTAAATCTTCACTAAACTTTTGACCGGTTAAAACATTATAATCACTATTTTCTTGAGCAACCGCTATTTTAGATTGCTTATTATTTTCAATATACTTAGTCATTAAACTATCTCTATAACTTAGTCCTGTTCCTGCTATCGTCGCAAAACTATTATCTTTTTTTCCTCGCATTACCCCAACAATTTTTAAAACGTCATTACTATTTTCATATGCCTTATCATAGTTAGTTATAGGAATAAAGACATTACCAACTTGGGTATAATAACTATCATTATCAATTATTTTTATTTCTTTCTTTATAATATCTTCAAAAGATATCGTATCATTTTCTTTAAAACCTAAAGCATTAAAAATACTACTATCTACTTCATTATATTCATTAACAATTAACACTAATTCATTGCTACTTTTAGGATAAGTTCCATATAGCAAATCAAAATTTTCAAACATCAAATTACTATCATCATTTAAACTTTCCGGTAATGGCATTAAAACACTACTATCAAATGGTTTTATCTCATTATCAACCTTAATTAAAGTATTCAAATGTGTACTTCTTAAAAACGACAAACCACTTATCTTATTACTATCAATATTTTTAATATAATTTAGATATTCTTCATTAAAATCATTTTTGTGCGTTGTTGACATAAAAGTTTTTAACGTTCTTACCTTATTATCACTAGGATATTTTTCTTTTTCACTATTACTTCCAAATAGACTATTACTAGTCTTTTCGTCCGTAACCGGAGTTTCACTTAAAATAACAACCGGCATTTGCGCTAAAGTATCTTTTTCAAAATTATCAATTTGACGTTGAAAACCATTAGATAACGCTAGTACCAAAGATATTCCAATAATTCCAATAGATGCTGCAAAACTTGTAAGCAAAGTTCTCCCTTTTTTAGTCTTAATATTATTTAAAGATAAAAGTAAGGCTTGATAAAAAGACATCTTAGTTTTCTTAAGTTTATATTCTTCGTTAGTTTCATTGTTTTTCTCATAAGGATTACTATCGCTAGCAATACATCCGTCTTTTAGTCTAATTATTCTAGTAGCATATTCCACTGCTAACTCTTCATTATGCGTAACCATAATTACTAATTTATTCCTAGCCTGAGCTTTAATAAGTTCCATTATTTGAACACTAGTCTTTGAGTCTAAAGCTCCCGTTGGTTCGTCTGCTAAAATAATATCGGGATTATTAACAATCGCACGGGCTATTGCAACTCGCTGCATTTGCCCACCAGATAATTGGCTTGGTTTCTTATTTATATGGCTTTTAAGTCCAACTAACTCTAAAGCCTTCAAAGCTTTTCTTCTTCGTTCTTTTTTCCCAACGTTAGATAAAGTCATTCCCATTTCAACATTGTTTAATATAGAAATATGTGTAATTAAATTATAATTTTGAAACACAAAACCAACCGAATTATTTCGATAAGCATCCCAATCACTATCTTTAAACTTCTTAGTTGATTTATTATTAATTATTAGGTCTCCGCTATCATATCTATCAAGACCACCCAATATATTTAAAAGAGTTGTCTTTCCAGAGCCACTTGGCCCTAGTATAGCTACAAATTCATTTTCTCGAAATTGAATAGAAATATCTTTTAATACTTCTTGCTTAAAATCACCAGTTTTATAACTTTTCTTAATATTTTTTATTTCTAACATATAACCTCCAATATAAGTTAATAAAATTATATCACACCAGCTATACTTTTTATTATTCTTTTGGGCTTTTCTTTGGCTTTAACAATCATTAGTAATAATTAATGTACTCTTTTTAGTTTAAGACTTTTTGGGTTTAATATTTCTTCAACTCTTTCAATTGGAATGTTTAAGCCATTTGATATCTTTTCATTGGACATACCATTTTGTGACAATGATTTAATTGCATTTTCTAAGCCGAGTTTTTGGCCACGTTTCATTCCAAGTTCCATACCACGTGCTTCGCCAACATCTTCACCAACACCATAACCTTCTTGATACTCATCAATAAGTCTATGCTCATAAAAAGCCTTTACATCATAACTTCCATCTTCTTTGTAAAACATTAACATACTCTGATACACTCCCTCCAATGTTTTATCTTTTTTTACTATACGACTATTTGCTAAAATATTTTCAATATCTTTCAAGCTTATCCTAGTTAAAGCTTTAAAATACTCGTATATTTCTTGTTTGCCTTTAGTATATTTGATAGTTTCTAACTTGTCAAGACAAACATAGCTAATTTCTATAAATTGACTATTATTAAATTTTTCGCTATACGTAATGTCATGATTTATAAATGACATACTTTTTAGTGAATTACCATACATGGCAATAAAATATATTTTGATATTGGTATTATAAGTTTTCTTACCTCGTTTATCCTTTATTATGGAAAATCTAGAAACAGCTCGATTTTGATAGTCTAAATTTTTCAAATCAGTGTTTCTTGACCGTTTATCTTTCATTATTGAAAATCTAGAAACAGCTCGGTTTTGATAGTCCAAGTTTTTCAAATCAGTATTTCTCGAATACTTATTATATGCTTCAATATCAACATAGGTATTATCATCAATTTTATAAATCAAATCGCCAACCCGATGTACTTCAATGTTTTTTCTTGCCGAAAGGTTTGGATCGATAAAATGACCCTTAACTACTTTTTCATAATCAAGTTTACAAATCCAAGAAATAAGTCTTGCCGCAAAACTAGTATTTTCCAAAAGCATTTTCTTAAACACAAAATCAGTAATTATTACCGAAATATGTACTTCTATGGTCTTTCTTGCTGAAAGATTGGGATCAACAAAATGACCCTTAACTACTTTTTCATACTCAAGATTACAAATCCAAGAAATAATTTTAGCAGCGTAATCCGTATTCTCAAGAAGTATTTTCTTAAACACAAAATCAGTAATTATTACCGAAATATCATTTTTCTTAAGATTCTTTTTCATAGAAATTTACCTCCTTCCTAAGAAAAAGAGATTCTTCACCATAAATCTCTCCCTCTAATAATATTTATTACCGGTAAAGTACCGATTTTCTTTTTTTTCTGCGCATTTTCACCAAACTTTTTTCTAAGGCACTAAAATTTGACATGTTTTTACGTAAATTAACTGTCAAAAAAAGATAGATTTCTCTATCCTTTACTTGTTTTTAATTTATAAAATATTCTTTAAAATAATACTCTTTGTACGAGACATTTCATGAAGTGTACTCATAACACCTTCATTACCTATACCAGAATGTTTCCAACCGCCAAATGGCATTTCAAACGACCTAAAGAACGAAGCCCCATTAATAATAACACCGCCACATTCTAACTCATTAGCAACATGTTGACATACTTTCTGATTTTCCGAAATAATACATCCACATAAACCATAACTTGATTGATTAGCAATAGAAATAGCCTCATCAATATCTTCATACTCAATAATCGAAATAACTGGTCCAAAGATTTCCATATCATGAGCTACTTCCATATCTTTAGTTACATTATCAAGAATTGTTGGTTCAAAGAAAGCTCCTTTACGTCTGCCACCAAATACAACACGAGCGCCTTCATTAACCGTCTTCAAAACTTGTTCTTCAACACGCTTAGCCGCATCTTCACTAATCAAGCAACCAATCTTAGCCTCGGGATTACTTGGCATACGAACAACATAATCTTTTCTAATTGCTTCAATTAACTTCTTTTCAAACTCTTCCTTAACATCTTTATGAATTAAGAAACGTTTAGAAGCACAACAAACTTGACCAGTATTGTAAAGCCTACCCCATAAAGTTTCCTTAACAGCTAAATCTACATCTCCATCTTTATGTAAAATAAAGGCATCATTACCACCTAACTCTAAAGTTACATGCGTAATATTTTTAGCACACTTAGCCATAGTTTCAGCACCTGCAATAGTTGAACCGGTTAAAGTAACTAAATTAACACCAGGGTTTTCTGCTAAAGTTTGAACGGCAAATCCGCCACTACCATTAATTAAGTTAATAACTCCACCCGGAATACCAGCTTCTAATAATAACTCTACATACTTTGTTAAAGTTAAAGGATTATGAGCTGAAGGTTTTAAAATAACCGTATTTCCCATAAGCAATGCTGCAGGAACCTTTTGACAAAACAAATCACTTGGAAAATTAAACGGAATAACAGCTACGACAACTCCAAGAGGGTATTGCATTGTATATTGAATAGTATGCTCATTACCCATTTCTTGTCCAGGTTCAATAACTAGACCATATTCATGTTTAGCACGTTCACAAAATGCCGGAATACCAACTGAAACATTAGCAATCTCCCCAATCGCTTCACTAATTGGTTTACCAGTTTCGTCTGATAACAACTTAGCTAAGGCATCTTTATCTCTTTCTACCAAAGAAACAAACTTCATAAGTCTTTTAGCGCGTTCATGAATAGGAACTTTAGCCCATTCTTTTTGTGCTTTTCTTGCTTCAATAACGGCTTTATCGCAGTCTTCTTTCGTCGACTCTGGTACAGTATCAATAAGCTCATTAGTAGCAGGGTTAGTTATATTAATAACCCTACTATCAGAAGCTTCACACCAAGTATCCCCAATTAAATTCTTTGCCATAACTACTCTCCAAATCCTGTAAATGATAGTGATAAACCACCAACTGTATTAGAAGAATGATCGCCTTCTCCATATTCCCCAAATGTAAATACCATTAAGAACTCTTTATCAGGAATTGATTTCTTTACTGTTGGATAAATTCTATCTTCAATTTGTGACAAAGCAAGACCTAATCTTCTACCACCACAATGTACTAAGAAATAACTATTAACTGGTGTATTCATTAAACCATTTAACTTAGCAATAGTATCTTCATTAGCCATTAATATTCCCTCAGGAGTATTAGATAACTGAATAACAGCAGTATTTTCAGCTAAATCAGCCCCAATATTCATTGATAAATCATCATTAGCAAACATTGGATGACGTACAGCAACAACCTTACCAATTGGGTCTTTAACACCAAGTGGTGCACAAATAGTTTCTGTTAATAAATTTGAACCCATTAATGATGCTATATCTTTTCCTGTCCATTCCGCATATTTCTTTAATGCTGGTTCATGGTCAATTTCCACAAGGGTTCTACCATTAACAACTTTGGTAATAACGCCAACATTTCCGGTTTCATGATAAGCTCCAGTATAAAGATTTTTCATTTCGGCATTAGTATAGAATATTGCAATAACACAACCATCACTATAAGCCTCTCCACTATTTAAAATACTCCACTTACCTTCAACCGTATTATCAGCAGCACTACCACCAAATACTGGAATATTACCAATAACATCTTGAATACCTTTTAAGTACTCTTCTTCATTAGCTGGACTAGCACTCATAAAGAAATAATCTGGTTCTTTATCAGTTCCCTTAAGCTTACTAATAGCTTCTTTAGCAATTCTTCTCCCAATTTCTCTAGGTTCTTCATTCGTCTTCTTAGAACCAGCAGTAACTACTTCACAATCTCCTCCAAATAACATCATACCTGAATATCCAGTTTCCTTATTTAGATATCCATCTTGAGTACAAATAGCTGCTGAAGATGTACAACCAACTACTGGAACATCTCCAAGTACACTCTTAATACCTTCCATAATTTTATTTTGATCTTGAACACAACTTGTAAATAACAATCCAACTTGAGGATTTTCAATAACATTTGCCATTCTAGCAGTTTCTACGCCAGAATTAAAAGCATCAATATTTTGGCTATAGCCAACCTTAGTTTTTAACATTTTATTCCTACTTTCTTTCTAATAAGCTTTTTCTAAAAGTTCAATTATATCTTCTAATTTTACTTCTCTTGGATTTCCCCCAGTACAAGGGTCTTTTAAAGCTTTACTTGCTAATACTTCAAAATCTTCTTTACGAACATTAAGTTCACTTAAATGTTGTGGTACACCAAGTTTAGTCTCTAACTCTCTTACAGCACTAACAACCTTACTAACACATTCCATATCACTTAAATTATCCATATTAAGTCCAAAAGCTTTTCCCATATCTCTATATCTTTCAGGGCAAACAACACCATTCCACTCTAAAACATATGGTAAAAATAATGAACAAGCAATACCATGAGCAACATCATAAGTAGCGCCAAGTTGATGAGCCATAGAATGAACTATACCAAGTCCAACATTAGAAAATCCCATACCTGCAATATATTGACTTAACCCCATTTTATCAATAGCAGTTTTATCTTTATTTACAGCATCATATAAATACTTATAAGTTAATTCCATACTCTTTAAATGGAACATATCAGTCATTTCCCAATGAGCCTTAGTAATATATCCTTCCATAGCATGAGTTAAAGCATCTAACCCTGTTGCAGCCGCAGTCATTTTAGGCATTCCAGCCATTAACTCCGTATCAATAATTGCCAATACTGGAATATCATTTGGGTCTACACAAACTCTCTTAATTACAGCCTCCTCATCCGTAATAACATAATTAATAGTTACTTCAGCAGCCGTTCCCGCCGTAGTTGGCAGAGCAATAATTGGTAAACACCTATTCTTAGTATCTGCAACTCCCTCTAAAGAATTAATATCATAAAATTCTGGATTTTCAATAACAATACCAATACACTTTGCCGTATCAATAACACTACCACCACCAACACAAACTATTGCATCAGCACCATATTCTTGACATACCTTAATTCCTTCATGACAATTACTTATTGTTGGATTAGGTTTAACTTTATCAAATATTTTATAATCAATATCCCCCCTATCCAAACAATCAATTACTAACTTAGTTACCCCACAATTCATTAATGTTTCATCAGTAACTAAAAGTATCTTCTTAAAATTTCTTCTTTTGATTTCTGGTACTAAATTTTCTCTAGCATTCCATCCAAAGTAAGAAGTCTCATTTAATATAATTCGATTACTCATTTTCTTCCTCCTATCTTAAATTCATTTTAACATTAAAATAAAAAAAGAGAAACTAGAACCACTTAAAATCACAACAATTTGTCATAATTTTACTCATTCTATATTTTTCTTTTTTCTAAAATTTAACTATGATTTAAATATTTAATATGTTATAATCAATTAGTAAGGTATAGGAATTAAAAAAAGTTCCATTAAGGAACTTTAAATATCAAATGGAGCAAGTGAGGAGGATCGAACTCCCATCTCAACCTTGGCAAGGTCGTATACTAGCCATTGTACTACACCTGCATGAACTAATAATATCAAAAAAAATAAAAAATATCAAGTAAAAGGTGAATAATAATGAAAAAAAAGAGTAAAAAGTTAAATAATAATAAAGTAAGTAAAAAGAAATATATCATTAAGACCACTCTTATGTTAGTGGCTCTCTTCCTAGTTGTTGGTACGGGTTTATATTTTTATGGCCGCATGAACCGTAAGAAAGATGAACCAGTAAACGTTAGTAAGGTTGAAAATACAATTGAAAAATATGGTTATGCGATTAACGATAATGCCTCTGACTATTATAAAAGTGAATTTGAAATTTTAAAAGAGTTAGCAAAAAATGATAACGCTACCGAAGAAGAAATTGTTAAACAAGTTGCCAAACTTTATGTCATCGATCTACTCTCTCTTCAAGAAAAAATAAATAAATATGAAGTAACTTGCTCCCAATATTTTTATAGTGATAAACGTAGTATGAATACCCAAAAGATTATTGATAACTTCTATAATTTGATTCAAGATAATGCTTATAATGATCGTAAACAAGAACTTCCAAGTGTTAAAAATGTTGAAATTACTAACTATGGTACTGATAAATATAAAATGAATGACACTACCATTAATTCTTATGATGTAACTTTAAAAGTTGAATATCAAAAAGATTTAGGATATGATAAAAATGTTGCAGTAACCCTAGTCAAAGATGGTAATAACTACTCTATTGTTACTTATAGTCCTACCAAGTCTTAGAATAATTTCTAAGTCTTTTTTATTATCTATGCTATAATTACCTCAAGAGGTGTTTTTTATGTTCAAAGTTGCTAAACTAAAACAAATTAAAGATGAAAAAGTTGATATCAAAGTTGTATCATACGAAAAAAGAGGCTACCAGAAGGAACCTCAACTTCGTCATATTTTATCATTTAAAATATCCGGATACGATTACTCTCTTCGTTTTATGTTAAATATCACTCTAGAAAAACTAAATGCCATCCCTGATGGCCAAGATATCAATCTTAGTAAGTATCTCTTTGGTGGTGAAACCTATCTTTACACTAAGTACGATAATAACAATTATTATGATGATACCAACTTGAACTTAAACATCGTCGCATCTAAATTTGATAATGAATTTAATCTACAATTAAACTTCTATTCCTTCGATTACCAAAAACCAATATCAGGTATTGCTGAAATAAAATTTAATTTAAACGATTATTTACCTTCTAACGAACTATAAACTGACATTAAAATTGACAAATATTTATCTTCTATTGTATCGGTTCTGCTTGTCATAATAACTGGACTTACGGTTCCCGTTAATACTCCTGCTGATTTAAAGTGGCTAAAGAACACTAACCCTTTAGTAAAAATATTTCCTGCTGCTAAATCAGGCATTATCAAAATATCAGCATTTCCACATACCGGACTATCTACTCCCTTATGCAAAGCAGCTTCCTTTGATACCGCAATATCCATTGCTACTGGACCAATTATATTACCTAAATTATTATACTTATCATAACTAGCAACAATCGAAGCATCAACCGTACTAGGTATCGCAGGATTAACTTTTTCTAAAGCTGACAGCACTGCCACATTAGGCTTTTCTATTCCTAAAGAAACCGCCAAATCAATCGCATTCTGAGTTATCATAATCTTTTTATTCGCATCCGGCATAATATTAACAGCACAATCACTTATAACCATCAATCTGTTCTCTTCCTTAAATTCCAATATCGTCGCTTGACTTAAAATATGTCCTGGATTAATCAAACCATTTTCTTTATCTAAAATAGCCTTCATAAAAGAAGAAGTCATCATTAACCCTTTCATTGGCATATCAGCCTTTTTTTCTTTTACTAACTTAACAGCTAACTTTGCCGATGCTAATTCATCATCCTCTTCAATAAATTCATAATCTTCACAGTTTTCCCCTAAGTCCTCAAGCATTTTCTTGGTTCTAGCAACATTCCCAATTAAAATTCCTTTAACTATCCCTTTTCTCTTAGCCATTACTAAAGCCTCTAAGGCATGGTCATCAAAAGCATTTGCTAATGCCACTATTTTAACTTGTTTTTTACTTAAAACATAATCTTCAATCGCTTTAAAATTTCTAAACATAAAATCTCCTACAATTCATTAATTTTTTCTTCATTTATTAAAGCCTTATACGCATTTATCCCTAAAGATTCCATTTCAAACTCTCCTGGATATAAATGAACCGGCGCAATAAACGATACTCTTCTCGTAATTTCATCCATTAAATACTTCGAATTAGCTATTCCTCCTGTAATTAAAATAGCATCAACTTTACCACAAACAACACTTGCCATCGCCGCAATTTCTTTTGCCGTTTGATAACACATCGCATCCAAAGCATTTTTACATTCTAAATCATTCTCTTCTAAAGCTTTCTTTTGAATTAACTCAACATCTGTTTCACCAACATAGCTCATTAATCCACCTAACCCTTTAATCTTTCGACGCATTTCTTTATAAGAATACTTACCACTATAACACATATCAATTAAAGCTCCTACAGGTAAACCACAAGACCTATCAGTTGAAAAAGGTCCATCACCATCTAACCCATTATTACCATCTATTAATCTACCATGATGATGTATTGCCACTGAAGTTCCTCCACCCATATGACAAACGACTAAATTTAAATCTTCATATTTACGATTTATATCTTTCGCATACTTTTTAGCAACTGCTTTATGATTTAATACATGAAATCTTGATACTCTTTCTATTTCTTTTAAACCAGAATATCTTGCTAAAGGCTCAAACTCATCAGTACAAGCCGTATCTACAGTCAAAGGAATAGGTCCTTCTTTTGCATATATACTTGCTAACAATATTCCTAAATCTGAAACATGATTACCATACTTCATACTTCTAGATTCATCTAACATCTTTTGATTAATTAAATAAACCCCACTCTTTAATGGTTCTGTATGCCCACCACGAGACACAATCGCATCAAGTTCACTTACAACAATATTATGTTCCATCATAAACTTATCTATGGCATCTTTACGATAACTCTCCTGTTCCCAAATACTATTAAATTGTTTTATCTCTTCTGCCTTATGTTTTAAAGTCTCTTTAAATATACATTTATCATCTTCAAAATAAGCAAGCTTAGTTGAAGTTGACCCTAAATTAATAACAAATATCTTCTTCATAATATCCTCTTTTCTCTTAACAACATTATAACTTTTCCCAAAAGAAAAGAAAAGCATTATTGACACTTTTCTAATCATCTCATATCTTATTGTTCTTTTAACATTTTAATTGTATACCTTAAAACACTTAAAATAGCACTAAAGATTAAAGTTAAAATTACTGTTGGTATAAATATTTGCCAGAAAGTATATGAAGTTTCTAAAGTATTCTTTCCTAAGAAAGTTAATACAAATATCGCAATTGGATAATGTAACATATAAATTTCTAAAGATATTGAACCTAAATAAGCAAATATTTTATTCGTATACTTATTATTTAATAATTTAGTTAAATAATCTTGGCTCAATAAAGATAATGTAATTACTACTGCAATTAATAATGCTACAGTCCATCTTTCAAGATTAAAATATGTTGGTTGATATATTGTATACCAAAGAAGTAATACACTACAAATAGTATTTAATAATGTAAGACCAACTTTTCCTAGGTTACTAAATTTATGTTTTTTAAGTTCTTCAACTAAATAATATATTAAAACGCCACCTAGAATACCTATTAGAACAAAAACTAAGCCATTATTAAACCCTATAGTTGCCGTTGCATTTGTTGCCGAACCACCCATACCATTAGTAGAAGCAGTTTGTAGTCCAAATGTTGACCAAGCAGTTTGAGCTGCTCTAGTTCCGGTAAAGCACCACCAACCAGCAGTAAATATAACTCCGAATGGAGCAATAAATCCTGTTAGTAAGTCTTTATTCTTACATAGTAAATAGTACACAAAGTATCCGACAATAAATATTGCTGAAATAAACCAAAGTGGACCATTTAAATTAAAGAATTCATTACCCGTACTTCTTAATCCAGCCGCATGGAATCCTAAGAATTCCCAAACACTATTAACAATCATCGTTAAAGTTTCTTGCAATCCATAGTCAGGATAATAAAATTTAGTACAGAATAATACTCCAATAATATATCCTAAAACCAAGGTTGGAAGTAAAGCTTTTACTCTCTTCCAAGTATAATTCCATGCTCTTCTTGAAGCACTCATTTCATTATATTCTTGGTCTTTTGACATTTTTTCATGATGTGCTGTTAAGAAATAACCTGCTGTCAAAGTAAATATTAATAACACCTCACTTGAACCAAACATCCATTTAGCTTCTGGTGTCATAAAATATCCATTTGAACCATTACAAGTTCTAGCAATAATAAATCCTACATGGAACCCAATTATTGCTATGGCTATTATAAACCTCCACAATTCGATTGCCACATTTTTTTGTTTTGGCAAATCTTTTTTAACATTTTTCACTCTTCTATCCTCCTATTCTATTTTGATTATAGCATTTATTTGTTTTTATAACAATGGGATAATTATTTGCAAAATGAAAAAAGTCCCAAAATACGGGACCACACTACTTACTTTTAGTTAAAGTTAATTTTTTTACAGCATCCTGTTTAAAGTTTTCTTTTTGTTCTTTATCACGAATATCAAATAAACTACAAATCTTACCAACGTAATCATCATTAAACAACTCCAATAATTGTTCTTTAGTAATTTCTTCTCCTGCTATCATCTTTTCTTCACCAGGACAATAGAGAGCTTCTGATAGTATTATAAATGAAATACCCGTAAGAACCTCAAAATATTCAAAATATCCTACCTTACTCGCTTCGACTAAAATATAATCTGGAATATTATAAAATGCTCTTTCCTTACTTGAAACAGTATTATTTTCCTTATACCAATGATTATCATATGCTAAACTATTAACATGTTTCATAAGACTAGGATATCTATCTTCATAATAATAATTCAAACTATAAACATTATGGATATTTGCAGCACTATCTTGGTCCTTTTTTTACGAATAATAATCTAAATTAAATAAATTGCTAACATCTAATTTGTAATACTTCTTTTCCATGACTTTTTCTCCTCTTTTCAAAATTAAGTAAGTCCTATAATATCCTAAAAAAGCTTGAATTTCAAGAATATTTTCTTCATTTGGTCTAATAATAGATATCTAAAATCATATTTTGCAGTATTTTTGCAGTAAATTTTGGCATTAGGCACTAAAAAAGCCCGAAAATACGGACTTTTTACCTCAAAAATTGGAGCAATGACATGGGTCATTTGCGAAAAAGTAGAAACAAGTAATTGATTAAATCAATCTATTAATAGTATAGCACATATTATATATTTTAATATAAATATTTATACTAATTTAAATATATTTATATTCTTATTATATTAATTCTTTATATTATATTATTATATTATGTGTGACAAAATCATCACCCCTAGATGGACATTTTCATCACACCCTGATGGACATTTTTGTCATGTCATGATAAAATCATCACACTGTGACAATTAATTCATTTATATCCTTAATAACATTTATATTTCCTGATATAATGACTTCGTTATAATCTACACCATTCATAATCAAATCCTTTCTGTATAAATATTTATACTAATTTAAATTATTATTTATATTCTTGTTATATTAATTCTTTATATTATA
>HF998245.1 GCA_000433255.1 Coprobacillus sp. CAG:605
CTGGTACAGCATTAGCTAGAGTTATCTCGTCTCCATCTTTGTACTCTAAAGACATAACACCATTAGTAACAACTACATTATTAGTGTCTTTATTACCAGATACATTAGCAGTAAAGTAAGCATAAGACGTAGCTACTACTATACTTACTAACAGCAAAACCCCAACAATTGATAAAATTATTATTTTCTTATCTTTCATATAAACCTCTTTTCCATTATTTTAAACCAAATAAATAATTTTATTACACACGACTTATGATGTCATATGCTTGCAATATCATAATACCACAAAATATCGTATTTTTGAATACCTAAATTTTCAAAAAAGTCTATCCCCACTAAACCTTAATAATATAAAAATAAAGAAGCACCTAAATACTCCTTTAATCTTCTAAATCTAAAACATAAGGATCTTCTAAAGTACCACTACCTGCTAAATTAAGAGACCCATTAATATTAATAACTGGTAACACACTACGTTCATTAGTAACCATAACTTCACCTAATTTACCCGTACTATCCATAATACCCATATAAGCACCATAATAATACTTAGTAGGACTCATTGTATAATAAGATTCTCCATTATATAGATAAAAACTAGTATTAACAATATTCTTAGAACCACCAGCAATACTTACTTCATCTAAAGATAATAACCCAATCTTACCACTATATAACCCACCATATTCTTTATTACTACTAGGACATTCTATACTAGGAATATTATCATTAAATACCCTCGTACTAGAACCAAAATCAGTCCTACTATAAAAACCAGTACTAGAAGTATCATTACAATAATTATAACTAACTATATAGTTATCATAATCTAATAAATTATCTTGATACCAAGTATTTAAATACTCTTCCATTTTAGAATCTTCATAAGCTAAATTAGATTCTGCATAATTATTATCATTATAACTACTCTTTAATTCATTATTAACATATACTAACTTTAATGATCTATCACTATTAATACCTACTATTCTAAATACTTTATTAGCAAAACTCATATAATTATTACTAACATTCCCTCTAAAATAATAACTATTATCTATTTTATATAACCCACTAGTACTTAAATCATTATAATCTATATTACTAAGTATTTGATTATCACTTAGTATTTTTTCTACTATAGTAGGTTTAATAACTTGTTCTTGTGCTGTCACATAGTAATTAGTATTAAAACTATTTTTATCACTAGTAATAGCATATTCTTCATCTAACCACATTCTAATATTTAATCTTGTTGTACTATTAGGGCCAATATCATACTTATATAATAATCTTTTTTCTTTTATCTCTTCATCACTATTTTTTAATTCTTTTAATTCACTTAATAACGTTGGTTCCTGATTTTCATCTCCATTAATATATACTTTTACTTTATTACTTTCAATACTACTAGTATTTAAGACATCCATAGTTACATTAATAGTTTTTATATCACTACAATTATTACTAATTGATATAGTTTTAGGTATAGTTCTAGGTCCATCACTATCTTTAGTCGCCTCGGGATTTACTAAATTAAATGATTTATCATCACTATATATTATTTCTACACAACCTGACTCCGTAATAGCTAAATCAGTTTGTCTATTATCTATTTTCCATAATTGGTAATCAAATTCTACAGTTAAACTTAGTACTAGTAATATAGCAAGAACCGTTAATCTAATCTTATATTTTCGTCTCACCATTATCACCATCCTATCCTAACTATAATATATGTAAAGTTTTATGTCAATATCATTTATATATATTTACTTTCATTTTTTCAAGTCTAAACGTAAATACTTAGAATTTTCTGTCAAATATTTGACAAAAAAACAGAAGTTCTTTAAAACCTCTATTTTTCATTTATAACTTCATCTATCTTTTCTTTAGCATTATTAATTAATTCTTCATCAGGAACCATTGTATACAACTTCTGTCTTGGATACGAGAACGTATATTGATATGCCGCCGCTCCATTTAACTCTGTCTGTTCAATACTCCAACTCTTATTATTATCTAATTGTTTTCTAACTAACTTCGTAATTTCTTCCTCCGTTAAATTAGTTACAAAAGCATTACTTAAAGAATTTAATAACTTAGTATAATTATTTAATATTGAAGGTGATATAACTTTATTAATAATAGCACTTAGTACTAACATTTGATTTTCCCCACGAACTCTATCACCATCATTAAACGTATGACGTTCTCTAACAAACGATAAAGCCTGACTACCATTTAAATGATTCTTACCCTTATTAAAATGATAAGTCTCTGTCATATGTTCATCATATATTCCTGTATTAAAAGAATACTTACTAACAACATCTACTCCCCCAATTGCATTGACCACATTAATTAACGAAGTAAAATTAAGTCTTACATAATAATTAATCTCCGTATCAAATAAATTTTCCAAAGTCTTAACTGAACAATCTATTCCATAAATACCCGAATGTGTTAACTTATCCTTAGCATTCTTTCCCGCCAAAGTAACATAATAATCTCTTGGTACATGTACCATATATATCTTATTAGTCTTAGGATTAACTGTAACTAAAATATTAACATCACTTCTTGATACCGAAGTAACCTTCCCATAAGTATCAATACCACTTATATATATAGTAAAAGCTTCCTTCGTAACATCTTTCTTCTTCGTTATATCTTCTTGTTTAACATTAATTGAAAATTCATATAATATCTTAATTACTTTATCATACCCTTGATAATTTTCTTTCAAAAGCTCATTACCTGCTTCATCAATTAAAATACCCTCAACACTTTTATTAATAAGCGCCTCAGCTAAACTTATAACATCCTCATAAGTTTTACTTTTAAAATCAAATTTACTTTCTAATGTACTTAAAGCCTTACTATAACCTTCTTCCTTAGTACTTAAAATACCAATATTCTTATTCTTTAAATCTTTAATATCATGATAACTACTATCCTTTAAAACAATTAACTTATAATTCTCTGTACTAATATTATCATTCTTACCAATATTATTTAAAAACCCAATCGTATGAACTTCATAAAATATTCCAAATAAACATAAAAGCATATATATAAGACTTAAAATACTACATACTATCCTTGATTTTTTTATCAAAACCCCAATACTTAACAAGCCAACAATCACAATCAAAGCACAAACTACAATCACAATATATCCTGAAGGTAAGACATTTAATCGATATAATAATCCCCCTAAAACAACACTAATAACAACCAACAACCCAATAACAATCGCACAAAAATGATTTTTCTTACCCCTCTTAGCACTCTTACTAATTGTTTTTTTAACTTTCTTTGCCATTATTTAACCTCAATTCCATAACGTTTCAAATCCCTTATAACCATCTTACTACATTCTAAAACAAATTCATTTATATCATCCATATCAAACATCACTGTCTTACTATCATCTAACTCCTTAATTATAATACTCATCTTATCAATAACTAACTGTAACTTATCTATAGGTATCTCTTCTATTTTACTACTAGGTAATATAATATTATTACACATAAAGTATAAATTTAACTCATATTCATCAATTAACTTCATATTTAATCTCGTATAATCTCTATATATAATATCTTTAACTTGTATATATCTTACTAAACTAGTATTCATATATCTCCTAATATAACGATATACATAATCCCCAAACCAATATTTATCAGTTATCAAATGTATTAAATATCCCACCTCAAAAGGTTTATCTAAACTATCTTTATACTTATTAACAAATTTCTCACAGTTAGGAATACAATCTTCATCCACCCCGTCTAAAAAATGCGAAGCCACTTTACTTTCGCCAACAATCTTTGAAATATCTGGCGCTATCGAACCTAAAAAAATCATATTCTCATCCATTTTCAATACTTCATTAACTTTCTTAGCAACACACATATGAATAATCGCACTGGCCATAACATCACCACACAAACTAATTATATCATTTAATTTTTATTTAGCGAATAACCCTCTAATTAATTTACATAATATTAACATTGATTATCCTACACATTTAGGATATAATATAATAGATAAAAAATAAGAAGAGGTTTTATATGAAAGCATTCATCCATAAATTAAAAAAAAGCAATAAAATATACTTAAGTTTATTAATTATATCCCTTATTTTATACCTAGGATTTTATATCTGGTTTACCATTAATCTATTAAGCCTATCAGGTATTGAAACCCTAATAAGAATTATTGTTATTATCCTATTTGGTATCTGGTTTCTAGTCTGGTTAATAACCGGTTTAATAACTTTATTTACCAAAAAATATAATACTTTTATATATATGATAATATTTACTTTCTTATTTACTGGTTTATTTGGGTTTGGTTCTTACTATATCCATTCTATCTATAGTGAGATAAACAATATGAGTAAAGATACTATTACTTATACCACTAACCTTATTACATTAAATAATACTGAATTTAATTCATCTAGTACTATTGGTATTATAAATGATACTTCTAATACTGAAGGATATACTCTAGCTAAGAAACTAATAGAAAAAGAAAATCTAAGTAATAAATTATATCAATATGATGACTTCTATGTTATGTTAGAAGACTTATATAATCACAAAATCGACGCTTGTTTTGTCTCTGGTAATTACGTTGTCTTATTTGGCGGCGATGATCCTTTCACTAATATTGCCAGTGAAACCAAAGTAATAAAACAATATAGTGAAGATATGAAAAATAAAGACAATGTTGTTTTTACAAATAAAAAACTTACTGAGCCATTTACTATCCTTGTTATGGGTGTTGACTCTGAGGACGATGGCTTAAAAGCTAATCAAGCTTTCAACGGAGACACCTTAATGATGGTTACTTTTAACCCTAAAACCTTAACTGCCTCAATGTTTAGTGTGCCCCGCGACCTTTGGGTACCAATCAGTTGTCGTAATAATGCTTTAGCTAAAATAAATTCTTCTGCCGCTTATGGTTCATCTTGTGTTATTTCTACTATGCAAAACCTAACCGGAATAGATATCGATTACTATGTTAAAATAAATTTCAAAGGTGTTGTTGATTTAGTTGACGCTCTTGGTGGAGTTAATGTTAATGTTGAAAAACCTTACTTTAATGTTAATGCTGGCGTTGATTATCATGGTCAAGTCTGTGAACAAAATTCTAATCGTGAATTTGGTAATAAAATTGTTTGTATAAACCCTGGAATGCAAAAATTAAATGGTGAACAAGCCCTAGCATATTCTAGAAACCGTCATCAATATATCGGCTCTGACCTAGACCGTATTAGACATCAACAAGATGTTGTCGCTGCAATTGCATCCGAGGCCAAAAATATTCGTTCATTTGATGATTTCAAAGCTATCTTAAATGCCGTTCAAAAGAACATGGATACTAACATGACTACTGAACAAATCTTATCTTTATATAACGTTGCCAAATCAATCTTACTTAATACTGTTAATGGTAACGATATTGCTATCTCAATGAATAAAACTTACTTACAAACTTACAGTCTACCAGTATTTATGGGTTATTCCACTACATCCGCTCTAGGATATTCTAAACCAAGTTTAGAAGAAATAACTAAAATGATGCGTGTTAACTTAGAGTTAGAAAGTGCTACTATAAACAAAACTTTCTCTATTGATTATAATGAAGATTACACTACTAAGTACTATGGTAAAGGTCTTACTGCCAATACTGATGCTGATAAAAGTGTTATCTTAATGGATAACCTAGTTGGTAAGAGTGAAGAAGTTGCAAAGTCCTGGGCTATCAGTAAGGGCTTAAATGTCAATGTAATTACAGTCTATCCTGGTGAAGAAAACTATAATGGCTCTCTAGGTAGTGGTATGGTTACTAACCAATCTATTCATTCTAACTCCGTTATTGCTACTGGTAACTCTCTAACTTTATATGTTAATGGTACTAGTTACATAAATGATAACAATACTAACTATAATAATAATCAAAGTAACAATAACAATAATAATAGTAGTAATAATAACAATAATACTACTCCAGATAATTCAAGTACTGACAATAAAGATACTAAAGATGATACTAAGGAAGATAATGAACCTAAAGAAGATAATAAAGATACCAAGGATGATAATACGTTAGATAATACTATTCTTCCTAGTTAAAAGAGTTAAACTTCTAAATCGAAGTTTAACTCTTTTTATAGTTTATTAGTATGCAGTTATTACAGAACGAAATGAAGCATCATCCCAAGCGCTGCCAGGTGTTGTAAAAAAATAAAAAATACTTGATGCTAATGCACCAGAAAAATTGCCTCCACGAACCACCCAAGATGAAGAACTAGTAACTATATAAGAATAACCATTATACCAAGAATTTGACTCACCAGTTAATGATTTTATAACTTCCTTAGTAGCATCGCCCAAATGATACATAGTATATTCCGTTTTCTTTTCAGTTTGGCAATCATATAAATCATAATATTTAACATCCGGCATATTTGATACACTAAGCCCTGAAGACCCATATTGAATACCACTTGAATCTTTTTGAACGCCCATAACATATTCCCATGCACCACCAGACATATCATACATACCATATTGATTTCCTGTAGTTGAAGCATTTACTCCTTTTGTTTTCCAATCATATCCAGAGGCACATGCAGTTTGAGAACTTGATACATATGAACTTACCGAAGAACCAGCACAACCCGTAATTGATGGACCCCAAGGCATATTGCCACTACCAGTATATGTATTTACATTATTTATCCATACTTCACAGCCAGAATCAATACAAGTCGAAGCATCATTATATCTTCCATATATGGAATTAGTTAAATACGCAACTGCACCCCACTCCATATTTTTTATCATATGGCTATCACTTATACTAGAATTTGTTCCGTAAATACTTGCTTTAGTAGTGGTTACATCCCTAGAAGTGTTAAACATTGTACTAATATTTATATTGGTTAAAGATTTTTGATTTGGTTTAATTTGATAATTATCAGTAGTACCTGAAGCTTCAAATTTTCCTACCCAAATACCAGGCAATTCCGTATTGCCAAAAGTAAATGCTGGATGAGTTAACCACTCACCATTTTTTGTACCATTAGATTTCTCAGTACCAACTTTTTCAAAAATTATATCTACTGCTTGCTCTTCACTTGTTCCATTATTGGCATTAAATAATTTGTATCTATATCTAGGAATATAAACATACATTTGAAGTATTTCATCCATAGAAATAGTCGAACCAACAGCACTTGATTTTAAACTCATATCATCATTAAAATACTTAGATTTTATTGTACTATCGGCACAATTAACTAAGACAGCATTCGCCCATTCATGATTAGAATAGTCATACCACTTAGTATTAGCATCAGCAACAACTACATCCCCACTTAAATTATAAGTAACAGGAATTAAACCTTGATATAACTCAACATCAATTAAACTACCCGTAACAAAA
>HF998246.1 GCA_000433255.1 Coprobacillus sp. CAG:605
GAAAAATCTTCCATTTCAACAATACCACTCATATATGCTTTTTTAACGCGTTCTTTTTGTTTTATTAACACATTAATCTCTTTATCAATATCATCAGTTTTCGTTGGTTTATGGTCTGCTAAAATAGGTAAAAAATACTTTTTAACTGCCATATCATATTCAACTAGGTCATAAATAAATTGCATTAAACATTCTTCTATTTTATCTTCACGATAATTTAAATGACATTTCTCACAATTGTAATACATATACTTTTTCTTTTTACCACCAGAACCTTTACATTTCATTATTCTTCCACAAGTAGGGCATTTAATCTTTTGAAAGAATAAATAAACTCTATCTCTAGTATAAGTTCTTTGATTAACTTCTTTTTGTCTTTGGCATTCTTCCCATATTGCACGTGATATTATTGGTTCTACAACATTCATATAAATAACAGGTTCTTTGTTTTCTTTTTTAGCAATTCTTTTATATTGCTCATAATCTCCTATATAGATTTTGTTATCAATTATCTTTTGAATAGTCGTGTCTTTCCATTTCTTTGGATTTAATAATTTTTCTTTATTAAAGATATTTGATATTTGCTGAAAACTTTTACCTTCTAAATACATTTTAAATATTCTTTCAATAACAGGTTTAGTTGTTTCATCAACAATAGTTTTTTTATTACCATCTTTCTTATATCCTAGTGGGGCAGGACCTGGTAAATGGCTTGACTTAATTGCTCCATTAAGTCCAAATTTAGTTCTTTCCGATACAATTTCAATTTCTAACTGTGATAATACTGTTAGCATTCTTACAAAAAATCTTCCATTAGCAGTAGAAGTATTAACATCATCTCTATCACAAACAAGATAACAATTATATTTTTCTAACTGAGATATTAGTTCTTCTAAATCACGAACTGAACGAGTAACTCTATCTAGTTTGTAGGCTACAATATAGTTGATTTTTCCAGCTCTCATATCTTGTAGCATCTCTTGAAATGCTGGTCTATGTTCCATATCTTTTGCAGATA
>HF998247.1 GCA_000433255.1 Coprobacillus sp. CAG:605
GTGAATGGTTAACACATCCAGCATTCACATTTGGTGATAAAGAATTAGCAGGTATCTGGGTAGGTAAGTTTGAAACTTCAAATACTTCCACATTGCCTAAAATTGTACCTAATGCAAGTTCATTAAGAAGTATGAATGTAAGTGCACAATTTAATACTTCAAGATTAATGACAACAACATTAGCAAGTACCACTACCTAAAATTGTACCTAATGTAAGTTCTTTAAGATATATGACTGTAAGTGAACAATTTAATGCATCAAGATTAATGACAACAACATTAGCTAGTACATATGGAACATCTACAAATGATGATTCTCATATGATGAAGAATATGGAATGGGGAGCAGTAGCGTATCTATCATCATCAATATATGGAAGATATGCAAATGCTTCAACTTGTATATCTTCAGGATGTGAAGTATGGATAAATAATAATGAAAATTATACTACTGGTTGCGCTGGATCTAGTGTAAGTGCAAGTTCTGCCTCAACATGTAATGCATGGAATACAGCAACTGGTGTAAATGCATCAACTACCGGTAACATTTATGGAATTTATGATATGTCTGGTGGTGCAGATGAATATGTTATGGGAAACTATAATGATACAATAAGCAGTGCAGGATTTAGTTCAATGCCGGAAGCCAAATATTATGATAAATATACTGGAACTGACTCAAATAGTGATTTTACGAAATATCATTTAGGAGATGCTACAAAAGAAACGTTAAAAACTAAATCTACAGGTGGAAATGCTTGGTATGGGGATTGGAGTTATTCTGCCTACTCGTCTCTCCCTTGGGTTTTTCGTGGTGGATTTTACGACTTTGGCACTGATGCTGGGGTGTTCAGCTCGACCTGTCACGATGGCAATAGCAGCGATAACCTTTCCTTCCGTGTTGTGCTTGGGGCCCTTTAGCAGCCGTGAAACGTCACTCTTCAAGAGTAGAGCTCATAAACGAACAAGAATAGATAAAGAAAAGAAAAATATGAAAACGGAGGAGCCCAAAGCCCTTTGATTACAGGCGAAGGGCGACTGGGGGTAGTCGGCATTAGCCGACCGCCNNNTCGGCATTAGCCGACCGCCACAAAAGCCTAAATTCCAAACACAATGGAATTTAGACTTTTTTTCTTGATATTTGTATATTAAAATATAATTTGTTAAGGCATAGTGAGAGCAGACTTTTCATATAACTAAATAGTTATGCTTAGATGAAAATGCGGTATTGGGGTGCTACTATTGTACTAATACTATGACATGATATGTCATATAAGAATTATGTTTAAATACTTTTTATTTGATCATAATAAAGATAGAAATATGAGGATAGTATGGGACATATAAGTACAAGTAAAAAGATTATTTTAAGTGTTTTGGGGATATTACTTATCCTTTCTTTATTAGTGGGTGTTAGTTATGCTTATTATATGGTAAGTGTTTCTCAAACTAATAAGAATGTTGTTAAGTCTTCTTGTTTAAACCTTTCTATTTCTAATGAAGAGAATGTAATAAAGTTAGAAAAACAAATACCTATTATGAATGAAGAAGGTAAGAAATTAACTCCTTATACTTTTACTATTAATAATGCTTGTAGTTCTATGATGGCTTATAGTCTTAATTTGGAAGAGTTAGAGGGTAGTACTTTAGCATCTAAATATATTATGACGATGGTTAATGATAAAGACTATGTTAATATGGCTTCTTTAAGTTCTACAGATAATTATTATGCTAATTCAGTGGAATCTAGAGTGCTTGCAACTGGAAGTTTAGGACCAAATGCTAGTATTAATTATTCTTTAAGATTATGGATGGATGAAGATACTCCATTAACTACTGATGCGATGAATAAGTCTTTTAGATCTAAGGTTGTAGTTGTAGCTACTCCAACTAAGACTGTTGATTTTGAGTATACTGGTACTGAACAAACTTTTATTGCCCCGGTTTCTGGTACTTATAAAGTTGAACTTTGGGGAGCACAAGGCGGAGGCAATGACAATGGCTCAATTGGCGGTTTAGGAGGTTATGTTTCTGGTAATATAAATGTAAATCAGAATGAGATGATGTTTTTCTATATAGGTGGTGTTGGTAATATAAATGGAAGCAATGGTTTAAAATTAAGTAATAATTTCATAAATGAAAAGTTTCCAAATGCTGTTGGCGGTTATAATGGTGGCGGTGATTCAGGAAATCAATCAATTTATAATGGCAGTGGTGGTGGTGCTAGTGATGTAAGACTAATAAGTCTTAAAAGTAATAAATTTGATAGTTTAAAATCTAGAATAATGGTTGCAGCTGGTGGTGGTGGCAGCTCTTATTATACCTCTTCTAATTATGGTCAAGGAGGAATTGCCGGTGGCTTAATTGGCAGTAATGGCAGTACCATTAAAGATCCAGAAACGAGGTATAGCGGTGGTGGTACTCAAAATGCCATTGGTCATTCTTATGATGAATCTAAAGCTGCTGGTTTTGGCTTTGGGGGTAGTGCAATTAATAATGCTACTCCTATGAAATTAGTTGTTGCTGGCGGTGGTGGTGGTGGTTATTATGGCGGTGCAGGTGGTGGCGATTGGGGTGCTGGTGGAGCCGGCGGGTCGTCATTTATTTCTGGACATAATGGCTGCGACGCTATAAAAGAAGAAAGCATAGAAAACAACATAATTCATACTGGTCAAAGTATCCATTATTCCGGACTATATTTTACAGATACAGTTATGATAGATGGCGAAGGATATAAATGGACTACTGAAAAAGGCTCTTATACGGGAATGCCAACTCATGATGGAACCGGAACAATGAAGGGCAATACTGGTAATGGCTATGCTAGAATAACATATATAGGATGAAGTATGTAGAGGATACATGCTTTTTATTATGGAACAATGTGGTTAGTACTTTACAAAAAATAAATATATGCTATAATAAACAATTACTTAAAGGGGTTTTGTATATGGAAGAAGTAACAACATTTAATCAATATATGATTGATATAAGAAATTTAAATAGTAAGATACTAACTAAGGAAGAAGAACAAGAGTTAGGTTATGCCATTTTAAATGGAGATAATAATGCTAGAAAAAGATTAATTGAAGCTAATCTAAGATACGTAGTAAAGTTAGCTTCTAAGTATGCTAATATGGGATATCCAATAGAAGAAATAATTCAAGAAGGCAATAAAGGGTTAGTGTATGCAACATATAAATATGATGTAAGATTGGGAAATACATTCTTAAGTTATGCTACTTGGTGGATTAGAAAAGCTATTAATGATTATATTGAAACTAAAAATAGTGTTCTAACATTAAGTTTAGGGATGAAGGACTTAGTAAGACAATATAAGAAAGTATTAAAAGAACTAGAAAAAAGTAATGTGGTAATAACTGATAAAATAATGGCTAAGTACTTAAAAGTATCAATAGAAGATATAGAAGTAATAAAAAGATGTATTAATATGCCAGTAGAGTTAGATGATGAAGAAAACAATGTTGAATTAAAATATGAAGAAGAATATGACTACATTAGAGATTATTTAGGAAAAGACTTAGACAGGTTATTTATTGATGCTAAATTAAGTGAGAGAGATATATTTATCTTAAAAGCAAGAAATGGTTATTATGGAGATATCTATACCTACCAAGAGATAGCTAATGTACTTAATGTTAAATTACAAAGAGTACAGCAAATAGCAACAAATGCCTTAAAGAAAATAAGATTATGCAGAGAAACAGATAAATTAAGTGAATACCTGGATAATCCCAAGGAAGCTTTAGAAAACTTAAGAATAGAAAGAGAAAAAATAGGACTTAAAAAAGTGAGGAAGATGGTGAGATAATGGTTAGATATGAGACTTATAATTACTTAGATTATGAAGAATTTAAATACTTAGAAGATAAAACTAATAGTGAGATGTATCCTAGTAGTAATAAAAGAGAATTTGATATTTTACTTAGAAAGAATATTAGATGGTACTTAGATAGTACGATAAAAGATGATGAAAAAAGAATAGAATTATTTGATAAGTTTATAAATGTAAATATGAATATTGATGTTAGGAAAACAGAATTTATATTAAATCAAGTATATAAGCTATTAACGTTTTTAAAGTTTATTAATTATAGTTTAACAGAATATGATGTAGAAAGATTATATAAGAAAAATTATATTATAAATGTATTGATGGAAAATATGGCTATTTTAAATTATCGTAAGCCGGGGAAGAGATTAGATAAAGCTTTTAAAAATTCTAATTTTGCAATGTTATGGGATAAAATATTAGAAAGAGTTGATTTAGATAGCTTACATATTCCTCAAGAACAAGATAGTTATTATCAGTATTTAAATGAAATTAATTATCGAAAAAATTTAACTTTAGAAGAAGAACAAGATTTGGGTTATAGAATATTAAATGGCGATAAAGACGCCGTTGATATGTTGGTTAAATCTAACTTAAAATTAGTACTACAACGGGTAAGAAAATATGCCGGTAGTAAGGTAGATACTTTAGATTTAATTCAAGAGGGTAATATGGGACTTATGGAAGCTGCTAGAAGATTTGATGTTACTAAAGGATATAGATTTTCTACTTATGCTAGTTGGTATATTGAAGCTTATATTAAAAGAAATCTTTATAAGATAATGAATGTTCCTTATCATATGATTAACTTGATTATACCTTATCAATCATATGTAATTACTTATTATAATAAGTATGGAGTAAATCCAACGGATGAAGAAATATTATGTAATACTGACCTTAGTATGGAAGATATTAAAAAGGTTAGAAATATTTTAGGAAGAGATAGTATTTTAGAGGATGTATCTACGGATATAGACTATAATGCTCTAGAGAAGAAAGAATTAAAAGAAAAGTTATTGGGGTTAAAAGATAAGTGCGATATTAGTGAGATTGAGTATAAAGCCTTAAGCCTAAGATTAGGAATTGGCTGCAATGAACATACTTATGCAGAGATTGCTAAAATAATGAATACATCAAAACAAAGAGTACAACAATTAACTAATAATGCTATATTAAAGTTTAGATTGTGCCAAGAAATTAAGGAATATGCAGTGTATTTAGATGCTCCAGATGAGGCAGTAGAAAATATTGATAAAATGCAAAGAAAACTAGTTAAACAACATAAGAAATTTGCTAGAAAAATGGGGTATGATGTTCCTAAAAAGAGGGGTAAACATGAATAGTTTATACATGCAAGAAATAAAAGATGAAGACTATGATGTTTTAACTAAGGAAGAAGAACAGCGCCTTGGATATAGAATACTTGAAGGAGATAGTAATGCTCGTAATGAGCTAGTCGCTCATAATTTAAGATATGTTATTAAGATAGTTAGCAAATATAATTTTAAAGAAGATTTTAAGGAAGATTTAGTTCAAGCTGGTAATGAGGGGTTATTGTATGCCGCTAGTCATTATGATGTAAGAAGTGGTAATAGATTTTCAACATATGCAACTAACTGGATAAGATTTTATATTCAAGAGTATATTAATGTGAATAGTAAACCGTATAGACTACCTAAATTGATGTATCAAGATATTAATAAGTATAAAAAAGTATGTGATGAGTTTAATTATAAATATGGTAGAATGCCTAGTACTTTAGAGTTAATGAAAATAATGCATAAAAGTAAGAAAACTATGGATAGTATTATATTTCATTATGAAAAGACTAAGGATGTAGATGATTTAGAAAATGTTAGTATACCAGCAAATGAGGAAGAAGTATTTGAACATATAGAACAAAAAGAAATGTCAGAAGTACTTAGTAATCTATTTGAAAAAGTATGTTTGAAAGATAACGAGATTATGATCCTTAGAATGCTTTATGGATTAGATGGTTATGTTTATAGTGAAGATGAAGTAGCAGAGTTTTTACATATTTCAAGACAATGGGTTAATCATTGTAAAGCTATGGCTTTAAGAAAAATAAGATTATCTAAATTTTATAATGACTTACTTATTTATAGTGAAAGCCCGATAAAAGCCCAAGAAACACAAAAATTAGAATTAAAGAAGTTTATCGATAAAAGAACTAGGTGGCCGAAGTAGAAAGATTTATCTTATGTGATAAGTCTTTTTAATTTCAGCCAAAATGTAAAATGAAACTCAGCCAAAATGTAAAATGACTTTCAAAATATCCCAAAGATATGCTAAAAAAAGAAATGATTTAGTAAGAGATCTTATTACCTTGGTAAGTATCTCTTCTTTTCATTTCTTTATCAATGTCATTTAGAACTACAAATTTCTTTAGAACCCAGTCAGGTGCAATTAAATCTTCTTTTTTAGGATCCCCAGTAAGACGATGAATCACAATTTCGGGTTTTAATACTTCTAACTGCGAGACAACAATATCGATATATTCGTCTTTAGTTAGAAGGTGAAATGGTTTACTAAGATAGATGTCAGCTAGGGGGGTGTTTTTAATTATATGCAACATATGAATTTTAATACCATCAATATCTAAATCATTAAGAAACTTAGCCGTATTAATCATCATTTCTTTAGTTTCCCCTGGAAGACCGTTAATGATATGGACAACGACTTTGATATTACTTTCTTTTAATTTTTTAACACAAGTAATAAAGTTATTTAAATCATGACCTCGATTGATATATTTTAGTGTTTCATCATACATTGATTGAAGACCAAGTTCGATAGTAAGATTTGTTCTGGTATTTAAGTCTTTAAGATAGTTAAGACATTCTTCATTAATACAATCACTACGGGTAGCAATAGATAATCCAACTAAGTTAGGCATTTTTAAGATAGGTTCAAACTTGGTTTTTAAGATATTAACTGGGGCATAGGTATTTGTATTAGCTTGAAAGTATCCGATATAATAAGCATCCGGCCACTTATGTTCCATAATTTCTTTAACCTCGTTAAACTGAGTTATTAAGTCTAATGATGCATTACCAGCAAAGTCCCCACTACCTAATTTAGAACAAAAAATACAACCATTACCATTTATTTTATTAGGGCAACTAAAGTTAGCATTAAGAGAAACTTTAAAAACTTTCTTACCATATTTATGACGATAATAATAGTTTAATGTATGATATCTTTTATTATCTAAAGAGTATTTAAACATAGAATCACTTCCTTGATTATTCTATCTAATTTTGATATACTTGTAAATAGAAAGTAGAGGGGTATGATGAGTACTTTAGGCACACATTTTAAGTTAGATAATCAAAATAAATTTAGTAACCCTAAGGCGGTATTTAAGGGAGAAAAATATCGTATTACAATACTTAGTGATATTTTAATTAGATTAGAATATGATGAGGCAGGAATATTTTTTGATAATTATACAGAGTTAGTTAAGAATAGAAACTTTCCTTTAATTGAATTTGATGTTCAAGAAGATAATAAGTTTTTAGTTATTACAACGAAGCATTATCGTTTACAATATTTGAAAGAAAAACCTTTTGTGGGGTCTACTTTTGCGCCAGATTCTAACCTTAGAATTAATCTTTTAGATACGGATAAAGTTTGGTATTTTAAACATGATGAAGCTCGTAATTTTGGTAGTGTTGTAGAAAATATTGATACAAAAGAAGTTTATATTAGTAAGGCTGAACAAATACTAAGTGAGAATGATAAAACTAAGTCTAAGAATAAAAATACTAAGTTGGATAAGATAAGAGCAAGAGATGTTTTTGTAAAACGAAAAGGGTTATATTCAACGGATGGTTTTGTATCTATAGATGACTCTAGTAGTTTGATTATTGATAATGAGGGATATTTAAGTGTTCCAGAAAAGAAGAGAATAGATACTTATGTGTTCTTATATCGTAGAGACTTTGGTGAATGTTTAAAAGATTATTTTACTTTGATAGGTAATCCCCCTTTAATACCTAAATATGCTCTTGGTATATGGTGGTATAAAGATCAAAGATATGATTTTGATAGTATTAAAGATTTAGTTTTTAACTTTAATAAGTATGAAATACCAGTTAGTACAATATTACTAGGAGAGTATTGGCATATTAAAGATAAGAATGACGATAAGAAGTATGTTAGTGGTTTTACTTTTGATAGAGATTTATTTTCTAATCCTAAAGAGTTTAGTGATTACCTACATGATAGAGGGATAAGACTGGGTTTAAAGATTAATCCTAGTGAAGGAATACATCCTCATGAGTTTAAGTTTCAAGAGTTTGCAAGTGAGCTTGAGATTACCGATAATCAAACCATACCTTTTAATGCATTTGATAAGAAGTTTATTAGTGCATATTTAGATAAGTTAATTAATCCTTTATATAATGATGGAGCAGATTTTTTCTTTATTGATTATTTAACAAGAGATAGTAATCAACTTACCGCCCTTAATTATTATCATATTAATGATTTTAAAAAGTTTAATAATAATAGGGGATTAGAATTATCTAGAATAAGTGGTAATGCTCCTGCTAGTTATCCTATTTATTTTAGTGGAGAAACAATTGTTAGTTGGGATACATTAAAGAAAGTTCCGGAACTTACTAGTCGTGCTGCTAATTTAGGTCTTACTTGGTATAGTCATGATATTGGGGGATTCAAAGAAGGCATGGAAGATCAAGAACTTTACTTAAGATATGTCCAGTTAGGATGTTTTCAACCGATATTTAGATTTGCTAGTACCAAGGGACATTATTATAAAAGAGAACCTTGGCGTTGGGATTTAAAGACATTTACAATTGTTAAAGATTATTGTACGTTAAGAGCCAGGTTAGTAAGTTATTTGTATGCTGAAGGGTATAAATATCATAAGATAGGAACTCCAGTGGTTCAACCTTTATATTATAAAGTCCCTGAAATATATGATGAAGTATTGTATTGTAATGAATATTATTTTGGTAGTGAGCTTTTAGTAGCTCCGATTACAAAACCTAAAGATTTGATCATGAATAGAGCAATTGAACAAATTTATTTACCAGAAGGTACGTGGTATGATTTTAAGACTGGTAAGAAATATATTGGTAATAAAAGATATGTTATGTTCTTTAAGGATGAAGATTATCCGGTGTTTGCCAAGAGTGGTTCAATAATTATCTTAAATGACTTAGAAGATAATATTAATGCTACTAATGCTCCTAAGTCGTTAGAAGTTCATGTATTTCCTGGTAAGAATAATATTTATAATTTATATGAAGATGATGGGGTTAGTTCTTTATATAAGGATGGATATTATATTGTAACGAGATTTGATTATAACTACTTGCAAAATAACTATACTTTAATCATAAGACCTTTTGAAGGTAAGAGTGGAATTATTCCAGAAACAAGAAATTATAAGATAAGATTTAGAAATACTAAGAAAGCTAGCGATGTTGTAGTTATGTTGGAAGCTGAGGTTATTTCGTATGAATCTTATATTGAAGATAATGACTTTGTTATCGAGGTTAAGGATGTTCCAACGGTAAGACAGTTAACGATTAATTGTAAGGGTAATGATATTGAAATTGATGCAGTTAGAATTATTAATGAAGATATTGACTCAATTATCGCTGATATTCCAATAAAGACAACGCTAAAAGATATCTTAAGTGGGATAATGTTTAGCGATAAAGATTATAGCGATAAAAGAATTGCTATTAAAAGACTTAGACGAAAAGGATTAGAAGATAAGTTTGTTAGAGTATTCTTAAAATTACTTGAGTTTACAAAAGATATTTAAGACACGAAATGTGTCTTTTTTGTTTATTTTATGTCAAATTTATGTAAAATTTGATATTTTTTGGCATTTTTTTGAAAAAGTTTGCCCGAAAAAAAAGAAAATCGGGCATGAACCGGTAATAAATATTATTAGAGGGGGATATTTAAGCCCTCTTAGAAGGGAGGTGGGAAAATGGCAAAAAATTTATTAGAATGCAACATGGAAGGGAGAAATAATTATGCAAAAGACAATAAACAAAAACAAAGTTCATGATATCTCAACTAGTCTTGTAGATATCAAGAAAAATAATCCTGATTTTCAGATTCCTATGATATATGATGGACCATTTAAAACGGTGTGCAAAACGTTTCCAGAGTTTATCAATACCATTATTGTTAACTTACTTGGTATCGATCCAAATGACATTGAAAATGCATATTTTGTTGATACCGAGCTTCCTATTGAACAACATAGTAATAAGAAAATGATTGTTGATTTACTACTACATGTAGCGGATGATACTTTAATAAACATTGAGGCTTATACTAACTTAACACTAGAAAATATTTTGAAAAATAATCAGTATGCTTATCGTATTATTTTAAAGGGTCAGGTTAATGGGGAAGAATATAAGAAGCTTAATTTTGTACAATTAGTATTTGTTAAAAATAAGATAAAACTGTTTAAAGATAAGTTAGTAAATGTGTT
>HF998248.1 GCA_000433255.1 Coprobacillus sp. CAG:605
AACTTGATTTAAATAAATAATCATTGTTATAACAGTCACTGGCATCATCACCATACCAGTTATACAATTCTTTTGCTAAACAAGATGCTCTGTTGGTAGTTGTTCCACCAGCTGTCGCATAGCCATAATCACTTAGATACATTATAGCAATTTTTCCAGTCCATGTTGTTGGTCTTCCACTATATACTGTTGTTCCTCTTTCTCTTTCATAAAACATACTAGCAGTTACGTCATTATTTGTACTACTTCCGCCTAAGTTCCATACAACACTCTCAATTGCATTTCTAGTTGAATCATTCTTAAATGCTCCTGTGGCATATGTTCCATTATAATATTCACCATTTAATGTTGTTTGTAAACTTGCTTTTGACCAATCATTTACACTACTATCCCAAACAAGACTTCCTAAACTATCGTCTCTAATAATCTTGACCAAATCTTCTTTAGATCCATCTTCTTTAGTCATGTTTTTAAATACACCAATAATCCTCCACTTTTCACATGTACTATCACTTTGATTTGAGTAATCACTACAATTGAAGTATACATAATTATTTGGATTAGCTCCAATATATCTTATGTTACTATCAGGGTCATCACTTGCAAAATTTGTTGTATCAGTTGCAGCTAACTCAGCTATACTTTGACTAACTGGAACTGCTGGTTCAACGTATTCAACTGATTCATTTATGCCTATCTTAGTTCTAAATGATACATTCATATTATCATTTTGATTTTCATCCTTATTTAAGAACGTAATTGTTAATGTATATGTATGAGTCTTACCTGCTTCAATAGCATAATTACTTACCATAGCGTCATTTTTGCTAGGCACTTGAGTTTGAGACACATTCTTACCACCATCACTACTTGTTAGAGTATATACTAAATCAGTCTTATCTACAAACTTATTAGATAACTCACTAAAATAAATAGTGTAATTAGTACTAACATTTCCTGTATTTTTTACAGTAAATGTCTTAGTAACAGAGTTACCAGGTACAGCATTAGCTAAGTTTATCTCGTCTCCATCTTTATATTCCAAAGACATAACGCCATTAGTAACAACTACATTATTAGTATCTTTATTACCAGATACATTAGCAACAAAGTAAGCATAAGATGTAGCTACTACTATACTTACTAACAACAAAACCCCAACAATTGATAAAATTAATATTTTCTTTTCTTTCATACTAAACCTCTCTCTATATATTATTGACCGAATAAATAATTTTATAATATTGCATGACAAATTGCCATACACTATTATTAACATGATAACACAAAATATCGTATTTTTGAATACCCAAATTTTAAAAAAAGTCTACTCCCACTAAACCTTAATAAAATAAAAATAAACAAAAAGGAGTACTAAAAAGTACTCAGAATATATTTACTATATCTTTAATCGTAATAAAAATCATTAACAGCATTAAAATTAAGAACCCAATTGCGTGAAACCAACCTTCAATATTCTTATCAATTGGTTTACCACGCAATTTTTCAATAATTATAAATACGACATGACCACCATCAAAGGCTGGGAATGGTAATAAATTCATAAATCCTAAGTTAATAGAAAAATATGCTGTTAAATAGATTATTTGCGCTAGTCCTAGGGCAAAAGACTGTTCAACAATGGAATACATCCCAACGGGACCACTTAACGAATTAACGCCCAATTTACCCGTAAATAAACCACCAATAATCGTAAACATTGACTCATAAATACTCGTAAACTTCGAAGCTGCATACTTAATTGAAGCCCCTAAACCATAAGATTTCTCACTAGCAATAGATATGCCAAATACCTTAGTCTTACTACCATCTTCTAAAACACTCTCTTTTGGTTTAACCTTTAAAGTCTCTTCCGTATTATCTTCATGTCTAACTTTAATCTCATAATATTCTTTTTTATTATCTAAAGTTAATAAAACCTGTGCTCTATCCCAAGTCTTAGTCTTCTTATTATCAACTGCTAAAATAATATCCCCATCTTTGCCTCCCGCTAAACTATAAGCAGAATTTTCTTGTACTTTAAGAATCTTAGGAGTAGTTGAATTAGCACCCCATATAATAGCAATTAAAAATAATAATACAAAAGCTGTAATAAAGTTCATAGTAACACCCGCAACTAAGATTAATACTCTTTGCCACCAAGGTTTATTACACATAAACTTACTCTTATCAACCTTATCATCATCTTCCATGACCTCACCAGCCATCTGAACAAATCCCCCAATAGGTAAAGCCCTAATAGAATATTGAATCTTATCTTTACCCATATGTTTAAATATAACAGGCCCCATACCTATAGAAAACTCATAAATATGAACCCCACATTTTTTAGCTACTAAAAAATGTCCTAATTCATGTACTAATACTAATATACCTAGCATTAGTATTAAAATAATAATATATATAATCCACATAATATTCCTCTTTTCTCTTTATAATATCGTACATAATATAATATATACTAAAATAGCAAATATTAAACTATCTAATCTATCTAATATACCCCCATGTCCCACTATTACTTTAGAAAAATCTTTAATACCATTCTCTCTTTTTATCTTACTAAAGAAGATATCTCCCATTTGACTTACTAATGATATTATTAAAGTTAATATTATAATATTTAAAACATGACTACCATCAATTACTGCTAAGTAATAAAATGTCCCTATTATACTAGCACATAAACTACCAGCTACACTACCTTCTATACTCTTATTAGGAGATATCTTACTAAACTTATGACATCCTATTAATGATCCAATTAAGTAAGCAAATATATCTGTACTCATACTTACTAATACAATGTATAAAAGTATCCACTTATTACTTTCATATAACATAATTACACTATTAAATAACATCCCTAAAAGTAAAGTAAAACCCATTAAATAAATAGCATCCTTAGTTTTATAACTATTAACAAAAATAGTAGGAATTAATAAACTAAGTATCGTAAACGCTATTGCTTGGTAAGAAAGCCCTAAAAATAAAGCATACCCACTAGGATTTAGAAATACTAAAACAATTAAAGAAACTATACTTAAAGAAATAGCTACAACATCAAATCTTTCATGACTTTCTTTTAAGTTAAAGATCTCTCTTAACGCTAAAAGTCCTAAAATAACACATAGTACTTTAAAAAGAATACCCCCTACTAAAAATATAGGAATACCAATAATAGCTAGTGATAAAGCCCCAATTACCCTTTTTTTCACTTACTATTACCCCCAAATCTTCTCTCACGACCATTATACGCCCTAATAGCTTTATCAAACTCATTCTCATTAAAAGCCGGCCAATGACAATCAGGAAAATACATCTCCGCATAAGATAATTGCCATAACATAAAATTACTTAATCTAACCTCGCCACTCGTTCTAATCATTAAATCAATTGGTGGTAAATCTTGATATAGGTGTTTTGCAAAGTCTTCTTCCGTAATATCATCAATACTTAACTTATTATCTAATACTAACTTAACAATATCTTTAGTCGCATCAACTATCTCTGCATGACCCCCATAGTTTAAACAAATATTAAAAACACCCCCCGTATTATCTTTAGTTAAACTACTAATCTCTTCCATAGCCTCTAACACATCACTTCTAAGACCACTCTTACGACCACTAAAAATAACTTTAATATTATCTTTATGTAACGAGACATACTCTTTCTTAAATTCTTTAACAAACATATCCATTAAGTATTTAACTTCGTCTTGTGTTCTTTTAAAATTCTCTGTTGAAAACGCAAAAACAGATAAATACTTAACTCCCCTACTAAATATATAATTCGTAAGTTTTCTAATATTTTCAAAACCCCTTCTATGACCTTCTAACTTAGGTAATTTATGTTCCTTAGCCCATCTTCTATTACCATCTAATATAATAGCCACATGATTAGGTATTTTTTCTTCATTCATCTTTATATCCTCCATAATAATTATACTTTTTATTTATCTAATAGTCAAAGTTAGTTACGATAATTTTTACTTATCATTTCCATATCTTGACATAAAAACTTAATTCTTTCAATAATCCTACTTGATTTTACTGGTTCACTTCCATTATTAGATAAGTGTCTTTCTAGTTCTTTTAATGTAAAATTCGACGTAAAGAAAGTGGTTTTAAGATTATTCATCCTTGTTTGTAAGATAGTACCAAGTATCTCGTCTCTTCCCCAGTCCGTTACCTTTTCGGCTCCTATATCGTCAATTATTAAGATATCAACATTACTTAAATAATCAATTGTATCCCCTAAACTATCAAAGTTATTCTTTAAATCTCTTAGTAAAGTAGGAAAATAAACAGTCTCGGTATTATAGTGTTTCTTTGCTAACTCGTTAGCCATAGCACTCAATATATAAGTTTTCCCACATCCAAAATTACCATGTAAATATAACCCCTTACTTCTCTTATTAGGATCATACTCTTTAATAAAATTAGTTACCCATTTTAATACTTCATAACGATTCTTATCAGTTTTATCAATATCTTTTAAAGACGCTAACTCTAAGGTTTTAGCAGCTGTAACTTTCTCTTGTTCTTTTCTTATTTGTTCTTTCTTATATCGACAGGCAATGTAAGAAAAAAGAACATGATTATTATAATTTTGAGGATAATTAACACACCCTAGTTCTTTGTTTTTACAAGCAGCTAAACCTGGACAATTCTTACAGTTTTTTAGTTCTTCCACCGTATTTTGTAATTTCGTCGTATATTTCATAATCTCATTCTCACTAAGATTTAATTTACTTACTAATGATATAAAATCCGGGTCTTTAAGCGCCTTTAAGTAATTATCTTTAACACTATTTTCTAGCATACGATTCGTAGTTACAAGCATATCATTCAAATCCTTTCATTAAGTCTTCTAATTCTTTTTGTTCTTCCACACTAGCTTCTTCTTTCTTGATTTCTTCCTTAAACCAAACCGGAGTTGCTTCTGGTGTCTTAATAGTGGCCGGAGCTTTTTTCATAATTTTCTTTTGTTCAGCCTCAGCCAAGCGCATCGCCTCATCCGCCGTTTCTACCCCACTTCTTACCCATTGACCCGCAATAGTCTCCACAAAAGCTTGATTTAACTTATTATTATTCTTCTTTAATACATAATCAATTAAAACATTAACAACCGCCGGCTTAAGTCCTAAATCACACATTAAATTTTCTAATAATCTTAAATCTCTATTCGTCGGTGCTACCCCATGATACTTATTCTTTAAAAAATCATAAGGCTTAGTATTTTCAAACACATAAATAATACGCGCTCTTTTCGAACTATCCCCCATCGGACTCTTTAAGTACTCTGGCTGACTACGATATATCAAAGTTGGTAAACGTCCATTATTTTGATAAGTATAATAATTTCTGGCATACTTTCTTAAATCTTCGGCTACAATAAACCCTTTTTCATTAATCGTATTACGTAAAATCTCCGCCATTTTTAAAGTATCTAAATTATATACAAAAGCCAAATTCTCAATAAGCTCCTTCGAACGTTTATTAAGACTTCTCTCATTCAATAACCCCTTAGGTAGCGAGTTAACTAAAAGTTCAAAATCAATCACATCAGTAGCTTTAACATTTAACTTATTCTTATCTTTAACATCAAATTCTGGTACTATAGTAGAAGACTTAAAAGTCATATTAATTGACTTAGATATATCTTCATACCCATTTAAATCAATATTTAATTTTTGATAAGTATTCTTAATACTTTCATACTCACTCTTACCAATATTATTATATAAAACCACATTAAATATCGGATGAGATAAAAACTCTTTCGGACTTAAAGGACTATATAACTCATAAACATAAGAATTAACATCCCCCTCTTTAAAGAATGTTCTTATAAGACCCACAGCCTCTAAAGACTCTCTAGCTAACCTAATAGTCTCTAAATCACTTTTAATAATCGTCATTAAATGATGATGATTAAAATCTCTACTCATTATTTCTAAAGTATCTAAATCACGCCACAAAGTTAAATATAGGGATATAGCAATCGGCCCAATAATTGGTTCATAAAGCGATATTAAATTATTCTTATCTTCATTAGTTAGAATAGTTTTATTAACTACCGTATAAATATCTGCTGGAAGCAAGCTTGCAATTGCCATATTTACCACCCTTTCTTAATGTATTATAAGGGATAGTTAAAAAAAAAGAAATACCTAGAAAGATATTTCTTAAATTTTCTAAAACCAAGTATCAACCAAATTAACACTTGTTGATTCCGGCATTGGATCAGGTAACCCTAGACTTGCCACTAATGGTACTTTAAAAGCATTACCAAAACATAGTGCCATACCTGGTCTTAACGTCTTAACTTTATTAATCATATTCTCACTAATATTAGCCGTAATCTTTTTAATTAATTCTAAATCATCCGGATAATATAATTTCAACACAATAAAGTTAGAACATTGAGATATAGAAGTAGTTGAAAGTTCACTAGGTCTTTGGGTAATTAACCCAAGTATAATCCCATACTTACGACCTTCCTTAGTAATTCTATCAAATATATTATACCCAATTATTTCAATATCATTATCATTCTTTACATACCTATGAGCTTCTTCTATTATCATATGAATAGGAAAACTAGCCCTTGGTTTAATCGCCGTTACATAATTATAAAATAACTTCGCATAAATCTTCGTTAAAGTCTTTGCCATACGTTCATCAATATAATTTAAGTTCATATTAACTAACTGTACTGGTGTCCCATCATTCTTACTAAAGAATCTCTTAATATATTCATTCTTACTAATAACATCTTTAAATTCAAAGAATTTCTTATAATCACTATTGATAATTGAGTTTAATCGAACCTTTAATTTATTTAACTTATCAAACTGGGTATTAGAATTTAAAACCCCCTCATTAATAAGTGAAAATTCTAAAGCACTAGCTAAGTCATCTAAAGTATAAACGAAGTTAGGAACAATATCCAAAGAATTTAAATCAAAACTAGTAAAATCTTTTAAGAAATCAATTACTAAGTCAATCGCATTCATTTTTCCTTGATTATCTATTAATAAACACTGTTTAAAAGTACGATTATATCCTGGCGATTTAATAGTTGAATCTAAATTAATATTCTTCGTATTATACTTAGTTAGCATAGCAATGATTTGATCACGCAATTGATTAGCAGTCTTCCCACTAGATAAGATATCCATAACCCTAGATGCAATAATATAATCTTTGTATTTAACAGTCTTTTCATCTTGACTATTAAAAATATAAACCAACCTTAAAGTATTTTCTATTACCGGAATAATAGTAGGATCATCAACATTTAAAAGAAGTGCTAACTCATCTACTCCTAAGAAGTAGGCGGGAATTTTAACAATATCCCCATCTACTCTTCCCGTTGTATCAGTAGTATAACATTTATATCCCATGTTAGGAAGTTTATTTAACCCTAAAAAAGCATGATTATATTCCCCATAAACATCAAATATTACAAAGTGGGACTTAGTAGGCATAACCTCATCATTATAATAAAATATATTTTGAATAATACGTGTAACACTGCAGGATTTACCACTACCCGTATTTCCTAAAACAGCAAAATGATTAGCAAAAAGTTGATTTATATCAGCAGTTATTTTAAAACCAGGATAAGTAAGAGACTCCCCAATTAAAACATTATTTTTATTTGTATAATCTTGGCTACCTAAAATATATTCTAATTCTCTTTTCGTTATAATACGACATCCAGCATCAGCATTAGGTTTTTTAATAACTCCTGGTATAAAAGTATTATTTATAATCTCCCCAATTAAAAGAATCTCCACAGCCTCAGCATCAATATTCTCTATTTCCCCCACTATTTGACGATTAGCATCATTAAAAACAACATGATACCCTAAAACACCTGTTTCTGCTTTACCCGCCAAATTTTGAACATAAATCGTATCTCCAAATATCTTAATTACTTTTCCAAACATGATATCACCTATTCTCTATTTATAAGAATATCATATTTTTTTAAAATTTTCTAGAGTAATACTTGCGTTACATTATACTTATATATTTCTAATATACTTACCGCCCTACGGCTCTTTACTCCTCCACGACAATAGATATAGTAACATTCATTAGGATTCAAATAACTTTTAAAGTTATAAATTAATTCTTGATAAGGAATATTAATTGCCCCAGGAACATGATTCTTATTGTAAGTTATAGCATCCTCAATATCTATTAATGTCCCCATACTAGAATTATAATCCTTTATACTTATAGATTTCATTTCATCACCTAAAGTATTTTATGTTTTAAAAAAATTTATGGTACTAAAAAACTAGCAACAATGCTAGTTATTATTATTCATCATCATCACCAAAGAAATCATCAAAAAATTCATCATCACTAATAACATTATTATTAAATACTACCGAATCAACATCAACATTTATTTTTGGTTTATCTTGACTATCTAAAACATTATTTTTTACTTCTTCATGTTTTTCTTCTACTTTTGGTGTAGGTATTTCTACCTTAGTAGGTTCTTTAACTTCTGTCTTAGGTAATTGATAATTATCAATACTTGGTAAGTCAAAGTTAAAGCTACTTTGATTTATTCTTGGCTTTGGCTCTACTTCAACTGTTTTTGGTTGAACTTGCACTACTGGTTCTGGTTGAATTATTTTTGTCTCTTTAATTGGTGTAGAAGCTACTGGCTTAATTATTGGTTTAATTTGAGGTTCTGGCTCTACTACATTATTAGCAAGTGGTTTTTCGATTTCTTTTAAGACAGTATCAATATCCGGTGTTGGAATATTTATATTTGCGGTATCAGTTTCTGATTTAGGTTCTAAAGTAGGAGTTGAAACCAAAGTATTACTTGCTTCTTGTTTTTTCTTCTCCTCTTCTTTAGCTTTAGCTTCTTCAGCATCTAATTCAGCAATTTTTCTATCTATATCACGCATCATAGCGTCTAAATCCAAATTAGTACTAAAAGGACTACTAGATTTAGGTGCCGTATCAAATGGATTAGGCGTTGAACCACCAAATGGACTTGCCATATCGCCAAACGGACTCATTCCCCCACCAAATGGATTCATAGGATTAAATCCACCACCCATTGGATTATTATTACCCTCAGCCATCATTTTTTCTTTTTTCTTTTCTTTTACAAATGTCTTAATATCAAATATTTCTACTGGTTTAGTTGGCCTTGTAGGAAATGAAGCTTCTTGGATTGTATATCCCCAGTTAACTTGCTCATTCATCGGTAATTTAGTTTTAAATGGACTTTTACGTAAACGCATAAGGATAGCTTCACCAAATTTAAGCTTTTGTAAATCAGTTACAGTTACTAATGGTGTAGAAGCTGTTTTATCTTTTTCTTTAGATTTTACTTCACCACACATCTTACTAATTTCTTCTAAAGCCGCAAGCTCAGTTGAAATTAAATAAATTGTATTACCACAGTTACCACGAATTACCTCTGCAACTTCTTTACCATAAACATCATTTAATTGGGCAAAGTTTTGAATAATAAAGGTAAAACGCATCCCTCTTGAACGAGCTGCTGTAACCATAGAATCTACATCTTTTAATGGTGGCATGTTAGCAAACTCATCTAAAATAAAGTTCGTTCTAATTGGTAATCTACCACCATTTTCTTGAGCAACATCAATTAATGTTTCATAACATTGTTTAATAAATATTGTTGCTAAAGCATGGTATGTTGTTTTTTCATCATGAATTACAATAAATACTGCTGTTTTTTGTTTTCCAATATCTAAAAGACTAAAATCACTATGACTTAACATTTCTGATAGGTTTTCACGTGAAGCGAAAAGACGGATTTTTTGTCTAAATGTCGACATGATACCACCCTTAGTTTCACTTGGAGCATTAATTGTATTAGAAGCAAAGATATAAGGAGATGAAGCTTCACCTTTCATAGTAAAGTATTCTTTAGTATAGTTAGATGCTCCTAATCTTTCTTCACCAACTGTTGACATAACACTAATAGAGTTAATATTAATTTCATCTTCTTTAGCATCTTGGAATAATCCTAGTGCTAAACCTGAGAAGAAGTCAGCTGCACTCTTTTCCCAGAATGGTTCCCCTTTATTATTAGGGTCATACAAAATATTTAAAGCAACATCATCTAGTAACTCTGTTGATTTATCTTTATTACCCATTTTTTGATATTGATAAGGTAATGTTAATGGGTTCCAAGCATTACCATGACTTGGATCACGGAAGTTAAGAACAATAACATTATATCCTAACTCTTTTAATCTATTAGCCGCCGAAGTATAAAGTTCACCCTTAGGGTCAGTAATAATCATTGACTCCCCCTTTTTAGCTAATAAATTAACTAAAGGTTTAACAATACATCTTGATTTACCCGAACCAGAAGAACCAATTACTAAGGTATGGTATTCACCATTATCTACCCAAATTTGATTTTTCTTCATATCGATGGCAAGAGGAACTCCCGCTGCATTAGTTTTTTCATCAGTTGTAGTAACAGCCTCAACATCTCTATCTGTTTTAATTTCTTTATCCTTAGCCCATCTAGCATAGCCTTTTTCTTCTTTATCTCTTACATCAAGCCCAGGTCGTCCCTTTTCTTTTTCAAAGATATAAGATGATACTGAAGAAAATATCATTATCATAGCTATAACAAATAGCATTAAAGTAATGCCTATAAACTTAGGTCCAAAGGCAGGAAATGGGTTTAATCCCCAAAGTTTTCCTTCAGCCCCAAAAGTTGTAAAATTCATTACCCCAATGGCACATAAATATAGTAAAAATACACTAAAAACAACAAATATTATTAAATCTTTTGATGATATTCTAAATTTCATCTATTCAACACCCAATTTCTATTAATAATTATACTATATAAAATAGATAATATCTATAACTTTATTTTAGAAAGCCAAATAGCTTCTAGGATTTACTAATTGTCCGCTTGTATTATACATTTCTAAATGTAAGTGGTTACCAGTAGAATCACCAGTCGAACCTACATAACCAATAACTTGACCAGCTTTAACAGTTGACCCTACACCAAGTCCTTCTTTAAATGCTGACATATGGGCATACAATGTAGCCGTTCCATCACTATTTTGAATTTTTATATAATTTCCCCATGAATTATGATACTGACGATTTGTTATTGTTCCATCATGAACTGCTATTATTGGTGTTCCACCAGCTGCTGCAAAATCAGTACCTCTATGTGGTTTATATCCAATTCCTGGAGGTGCCCCAAATTCACAAGAAACATAACTATAACTTTGAAGTGGCATTACAAATCCCGCTGCATTAGCAGTAACTCCACTAATTATTTCTGGTGCGCTATTTGAACCACTATCCCCACCAGTAGTATTTCCTGAAGATATATTACCACGATAATAATAATTTAATATTTTATCATAAGTATATCCTTGTACTGAAGCAAGGTAATAAGAACCATACTGACTCATTCCATTGCCATGGCCCTTATTTGTCCCAGTATTACATACATAATTTTTATATATACTACTAACATTTTGTTCTACCCAATCAACTGGTATTTTCTGATTATTTTGTTTTAAAGTATAATAATTATCGTCTTTAGAAGACCAGCAGAATGCGTCATATTGTGTCGAAACTACCTTGCCATCTTGATATAATATTTCCCCAGCTGTCGCAGTTACGGCATCTATTATTTTTTGATTAGTTGTCGGTCTAAATACTTGGAAATTAGTACTATTTTCAATACTACATGTTCCATTATTTTCATTAGTATGTGTTAATAAATAACTTCTTGCTGCCACAGCAAATGCTTTATAAACTTCATCGTCATTAAAGCCACCTACTTCAGCAGCAACAACACCTGCTACATAATCTTCAAATTGATAAACACCCGCATAATCGCCATTAGTTATTTCAACATTGCTACAGTAGTTTACCACTTGGTCTTTATCCATACCACATATTTTAACAACTTCAAATGAATCATCTTCAATTCTTAAGAATTCTTTAATTACTTTTTGATAATTAGCATTTTGTCCTGATAATATTGATTTATCAGCTTCATCAAAAGATATATTATTATACATAATTATAGTCTTATTTTTATATGCACCAGCAGCCGTTATAATTTTTTTATCAGTTTCATCAAGAGTATCACTAATTTTTTTTTCTTCATCTGAAGAAGAATCAGGTACACTACTATCATCAGTAGCACTACTCATATCTATTGTTTTCAATTCTGTATAATGATTGTTTTTAGTTAAAGTACACGCTTTATTAGCAGGATCTATTTTAGCATTATACATTAAGTCTTTATGTATTATTACAGTTGCAGCAGCATAAACATGATTACCATCGTATTCTCTAAAGTAATTATTCACTGCCCCTACTAGATATTCATCAAGAGTATATGTTCCAGCACTTATCCCATCTTCGATGATTACTGTATCGCATTGAGGTGTATTTACACATGTAATTCCATTTTCTTCATTTCTTAATGATGTAGCAATCATTACAACAAGCATTACAATAAATATAACTAAAATAATTGGTAAAAGAATTGGCAAGATTGGTAAGATTATTTTAAGAAATATATTTGCAACTGCTTTACCGGTAACATTGCTTTTTTTATTACCAGAAAAGGGAGTTTTAATAACTTTATCATTATTTTTATTATCATTATTATTTTCTTTTCCTGCATCATTTTGTTCTTCTTGATTCTCGGCTCCTAATTGGTCTTCAAATGTCTCTTCATCATATGAATTTTGCTGTGACATTGGCCTACGATTCCTAGAAGGATTTTTACTATTAGACCATGGATTATACGATTCCTTGTTTATATTATTTGACTGAGGGTTTGATTTTTGATTTGAAGCTTTAGGTTGCTGTTGACTTATACTATTATTACCATTAGAAGAAATTTGATTTCTTGAAATTGGTGATGCAGAATGTTGAGTTGCAGCTGGTGCTGATAAGTTTGGAGCCGAGCCTTGGCTAGAAATTGATGGAGTACCACTACCTGCATTAGCAGCGGCACCTATGCCTTTATCAGCTAAATCCATTGCACCACTATCGGCTAGTTTATTAGTAGCATTTTGTGTTATTTTACCAGCAGGATTAAATTTGTTCATTGTATTCATGGCATTACCAACACCACGAGTTAAACCTTGACCAACTTTTGAATTATTAACTACATCCCCTACTTTTGAACCTATCTTGGCACCAACAGCGCCACCTAAAGCCGCACCGGCAGCAGTAGCGCCACCCTTAACGGCAGTTTGAGCTAGACGTTGGTTAGAATCCACGTTATGCTGTTCTTGTTGTTCTTTGATTTGTTCATTATTATTTTGATTAGAATTCATTTTACCACCGCCTTATAACAATTCTATTTTAACATAAATTTTTATTAAAAAAAACAGCAAAATGTGCTGTCTTATGAGTTTTATAGACCTCCGCCTGACCCAAATGAATCAAGTTCTTCATTTGTACAAATAACATAGATTTGCATTCTTCTAGAACCACAGATAAATAATCCTTGTCCTTGATTATAACCTTTAATATTATTTTTCTCCGCCTCGTTTAAATCAATAAGTTTCCCTAAGTCATCAACGGCTTGTTTTCTTAAGCCCATTACTAAGTAGTAAGAAGCATTATCAAATATTGCTTTACCATGCATTATTAAATTAGGTGCAGCAAAATCTGTTGGTTGTTGAGTAATAATTATAGTTCCACTATTATATTTACGAGAACGTCTTTGAATTTGGGCTAAGAATTCAGCACCTAATTCATTACGTGATGATAATAATACATGAGCTTCATCAACACTTAATACTGATGTTGTATTCTTATCTAAACATAATCCCCAAGCATATTTTAAAATATTAAAGAATATAGCATTTCTAATATTTTCATCACTATTCATTATTTCTTTAATGTTAAATACAACAAAATCGCTATTAATACTTAATGTTGTATGACCATTAAAGTAATATCTTAATTCATTAGTAAATGGTCTAATTTTTAATTCTAATCTTTCTAAAATATCTCGTTCTCTAGTTTTATCTGGCATTGATAAGATTTTACCACGAATTGTAGCATAAACATCATCAAATGTTGGATAATCAGCACTAGTTAATTTAGAAAAATCTGTATTAAAATCTATTTTAAATCTTTTATATGTATCTTGAACAATTTCGCTAAACATCGTTAGAACATCTTCTTCAATATCTGGAGAATAATATTTTAAGAATGCCTTTAATGATTGTAACGCTCTAGTTAATACTGTATAACCAAGTCCTTGAGCTAAATCTTCTTCGTCTGCATCAGCAACGACTTCTAGTGGGTTTATCATTCCATAAGCTCCACCTTTACCAAGGTCTAAGAAGTCGCCATTAAGGAACTTGGCCATATCTTCTAATTCACCTTCTGGGTCAATTGCAATTACCTTATAGCCATTTCTAATATGACTTCTTAATAAAAGTTTTGCTGCTGTTGATTTACCTGATCCAGAAGTACCTAAGATAATCATATTAGCATTATTTCTATTATGCTCTTTTTTTACTTGATACAAGAATTGATTAAATAATACAACACCACCAGAGTAATCAACTCCAAATAGCATTGAGTTTCCAGCATCTTTAACACTATCAAAGACAAACGGATACATAGCTGCTAATGTTGGACTTGGAATTGGAGTACCAATTCTTTCTTCAATATCTTGTTTTGGAAATATTGGAAGTATTGATTTCAATACTTTTTCTTGTTCAAACATTAATGGAATTCCTTGCATGCCCATAGCATCCAAGAAACTTCTAACATTCATTTTTTTGTTTTCCAAGTCTTCTTTAGAATCTCCCATTATCATTACATGCAATTGGAAATCAAAAATTCTTGATTGAGTTGCGGCTAGCATTTGAACAAATTGTTCTAATGATTCATAATCTTGTCTAATTCTTTCTTGAATTGTTCTATCATTTTCATTTTGATAACGCATTTTTAAGTCAGCGATTTCCTTATTAATCATCTTAGACATTGTACTAAATTCAATTGGAATATGCTTAGCAACTACTTTAACACCAGCAATATTTGAAAGATCAGAAAGATAACCAATTGGAACATATTTTGGATAACTAATTATCGTAAATATAGTACAATATTTACCACTAATAATAAAATCTGTAACATTAAAGTTAATCCCCTTTGGTGCTAATTCACTTTTAATATTCAACATTAAAACATCACCGTCCCAAAATTAGTTGTACTTCCACCATTTAAGAAGTTATCCAAAATCATTCTTAAATCGCTATTAGAAACCTGGAATGCATTTAACCCACAATTAGCAAGTCCCATGCTCAATGTTCTTAGTCGTTTTTGAATTATATCCATTCTTTTTTCTTTAAATAGTAAAAAGTATTCTGTATCAACAACGTTATATTCAGCACCCATAAATGCATTAGCTTTATTTATGTCTTGCATGATTAACTTTCTTTTTACATTGTCATTAGTCTTTTGATATAAGACTTGTAATTGTGCTAAATATGAATTGATATCGACTGGTCTATCAGCAATTGTTAACCAAAATTCGAAATCAATGGTATTATAAAAATTTCTTAATTGAGCAATAACATTATTTTGTGAAAGTTGATCTAAAATAAATATATTTTTAGGTTCAACTTTCACACCACATACAAAATCCCCGTTTTCTAATTGAATCATACCATTTTGAATATTCTTTACCGGTAGCCAATCTTCACAATATTTACTAGTCTCATTTGTTTTAACGATCCCTGAAGACATCTTTCACACACCAACCTTTCCATATGTATCTTCTTCTATTAGTATAGAAGCTTATTACATTACCTATTAACGTCATTACGTTATGATAATTTGGTACAGGCATTACTAAGAACAATGTTACAAATAAAGGCATGCACATAAGCAATATTTGTGTAATGCTCGTTGAATTAAATATTAATAGCATGAACATTGTTATAGTAGCACCGCTACCAAATATTATTAAATCCTTCCAAGTAAAGAAGCCAAATATTAATAATGACTTCTTTGAATTGGCCGGTATTAAATTATTATTTCCCATTTTATTCCTCCTTTATGTTATTTATTGTCCTTTTGCTTATTTTCTTGTTCTATAGCAGTTGTTTTAATTTTTGAAGACGCAGATCTTAAATTATTGCCAAGTTCGAAGACAACGCTTTTTTGACCAAGCGGTAAATCTCTAAAAATTGCACCACTTTCAATGTTCTCTATAACTTCTTTTCGATGATTTAAATAATTTCCATACAAATCAGCACTATCGCCATTTTCGTCGAAGTGACCACCACCGATTGTCGCAGCTTCTTTAATTATTTCAGGATTACTTGCAAATAATCCCGCAAGTTCTCTTCGTTTAGCAATCATTTCTTGACTATTACTATTTAGTTTTTCATATTCTGCTTTACGTTTATCAACATCAAATTGCTCACGTGAAGCCTTTAGTCGTGAAGCTAGTGTTTTCTCATCAATAGTTCCATTGCTAAAATCAGATTGTGCTTTTTTAACACTGGCATCATACACTTGCTCTAAATCTTTAATTTTTCCAGCTGCCATTTTATCTGCTAATGCTTTCATTTCATCAATTTTATTCTGAATTTCGTCCATTGTAGCAGCTTTACGCAAATTTAATTTAGAATTGTATGGTTCATAATCAGCACCAATAGTATTTTTTATATTATTAGCAGTTTCCTTTATGTTATCTATAGCACTTTTCCCAAATCCCGGAGCACTCATACCTTGAGCAGTTCCTTTACTAATTGCCTGTCCAACTTCATCCATAGTCTTAGCATTCTTAGCGTTTCTGTAAGAGTAATAAGCCGATGTATACTTTCTAGGAATTCCAGCTATACCTTTTCCGACTCCTTTCTTAAAGGTGTCAGCAGCATTTTTTAATGATCCATTTTTTAATGCTTGGTGAGTATCTCTAAGAACTCGTCCAGCACCAACAACACCATTAGCAGTAGCAGCACCAAAACCACCTAAACCAGCCATAGCTTGGAATGCTCCAACCTCAGACAATTTATCTCTAATTCCAAGTTTAAAGCCTTTGGAATCAACTCCTGTTATATCACTGATAAGTTTTGGTGCTTCTTTTGCAAATGCAAATAAGCCCAATATTAATAAAGCTTTTACTAAAAGAGCCGTTACCAAACCAATTTCAGTCACGCAACCATATCCATCATTAAACATAGATGACATATTAAATACCAAATTTGGTAAATTTTCTGCAATAAAGGCTACTATTACTATAACAAAAATTCTTACAAATATTTCTGTAAAACAAGAAATTGTCTTTTTTAACCAATTTTGGAAAATTTTCTTTTGACCAGGTATAATTATCGTTAATATAGGAAGTGGAGCTATTAATTGTAAATACGCTAACTTCACTGCTCGTTTAGCAGCGTCAAAACAATAGTTTATCAAAACATATACACAAAACCCACCAGCCAAAGTTGAAATAATAATAAAGTACCCAATTTCCTTGTTCTTAATATTTTTATTAAAATTTCCAAGAGCATCAAAAAGAGTTTGTTTGCCCGTTCTTACTAACTCAAAAGCTGAGCTTAATGACTGTCCTTCTGAGTCCACAATATTGTCTAATCTTGTATTATATTCTTCTTCGCTTGTAATGCCAGCACTATTGTTGTTTGCTTTTTCATCATCTCCAGAAGTTTTGGGATAGTAAAAGCTTTGAAATAATGTGGTTGCAAGATAGGCGCCAGCATCATCACTTGATGTCGGATTAGTACCAAGTATCCATTTAGCAATTAAATCATCACATAAAATTATTTTTTGAATTCTATAAGCATAAGAAAATACTGTTGGAACAAGAGCAATAGCAACAATTGCAATCGCTATGTTAGGAACAATTTTTCCAAGTGAAGTATCACCTTTCGAAGCTTTGTCAGGATCAATAATTGCAGTCAAAAGTGCATACGCAACTAAAAATAATGCTATAACGCCTATAATTATATAAACTCTATTTGCTAATGTTGCCAATGTATCTTGACTTAAAACTCTAGCACTAGCTACAACATTAAATAAATTATATGCATACCCTAATAACTGATAAACAATGCTATCAATAAATAACGATATACCACTTAGAATTGATACTAAAAAATCAGCAATATTACCACTTAGTGATTCTAATACAGACATATAAATTCACATCCTATCTAACTTTCAATATTTGTTCCGATTCCACATACTCCATATACGCCAAATATACTAAATACCCAATTTAATATTGTTGGAATTAGAAATAATAACACTGCATAAATTAATCTTTTTACAGTTTTTTTGCCCACTTTAGATAAATCATCTTTTCCACCAGTAGCTGTAGCTTTAATTAAATCTATAATGGTCATAATAATAACTAGTATTGGCCCAGCTATTTGTATCAACCTAAGTGCATCCTTTAATAAAGCTGTTAAGTCCTCACCCAATATACCCTGACACAGTTTTACCCCATCATCGGTTTCTGCATAACTAACATTCATATTAACTATAAAAATTAAAAAAGAAAAAACAATAAATTTCAGTTTATTAAAAGTCTTATTATTTTTCATAAAAAGTCACCTCAATACAAGGAAATTATAACATAAAAAAAGTAATATTTGTAAAAAACATTACTTTTTTTAATTATAATCCTAAATATGTCTTACAAGCTGTCCAGCCTTCAGCGTCTTTGCCACCTGAATTAGCAACAGCAGACATTATTAAACCAACAATTGATGGTATAAAGAATATAACAACAGCAGCCATTGCACGCATTGCAAATGATTTTAAAGATTTTTTAATTTCATCATCTTTAGAGCCAACAACAGCTTTTCCCACATCCATCATACCAAATACAATTAATAACATAGGTATAACGATTTTAAATGCTGTAATTACATATCCTATTAAGGTTAACAAACCTTGTAAGTTTCCACAAAATGTTCCAGCGTCCATAAACACATCTCCTCTTTCATAACTCTAATTTTATAAGAAAACTAAGCCATTGTCAAGCAATATTTACGCACATTTTACGGGCATAATAGAGTTATTATATAAAAATATAAATATTAGAAAAAAACTCTATAGGTTTTCCTATAAAGTTATTCATCTTTTACAATGCCAAATAATTTTCCAACCGGTTTCTTAACCCCACCACTAGGAATCTGTTTATCAAATCCCAATTTATATAATAAATCATTAAGTATAGGATTCTTCTCTTTCTTATCATCTAAAGGTGGTATTGCATCAAAAACCTTACATCTTGATTCATATTCAAAATCTTTAATATCTTTCTCACTTAAAAGACTCTTATTTAAAACTATTTTATAATTACGCATTTTTTCTAAAATCATTCTATCGGTACGAATCATTTTATTTAACTTAATAGTAGAAGGTTCAATTAGATGAATTACTTCCTTAATTGATGTTATTTTAGGTGATTCATTAATATCAACTAAGATAACATCATATCTACTATTAGGATTTTTAATAATAGAATCTAACTCTCCAGTTGTAACACTTCTTAAATCACTATCATTAAAATACATAAAATCATTCTTATCTACTTCTACTGCTAAAACACTATAATTAGCATCTAACTGCTTCTTTAACATATAAGTTAATGTTGTAGCCCCCGCATCCGTAGTTAAATTCTTAATGGCAATAACCCTCGAACCCATAAATACTTTATTTACTGATTCGTTAATAAAATTAGAGTTAATACTACCCGGCGCCAAATTTATATTAGTTCCACTAGTACCACCAGTCGCTCCACCTAAAATATGGTATTGCGCTACATCTTTATAAGTATTAGGGTTATCTATTAAATACACAATAGAATCAATATTTTTAGTAAAATTATATATTCCCATTGATACTAAACTAGATAAATACATAGGTGAGTTAACTTCTTTTGAATCATCTAAAAGAAGTATTACTTTACTCATATCTAACCCAAATGATAACTTTTGAATATTAGCAATATTACGATAATCCTTAACTGCTGTAATATCTAGAATCATTTTATTAAAGAAGAAGTTTTGAAAATTACTTACAATTACTTCTGCATCATATTCTCCTCTAACATTCTTTATTACATCAATATTTAAATTAGATAACATTTCACTATATCTATTCGAAATAATTACGTTCATAAATCCTCCTTGTTATAGACCATAAGCCCTATCTAAATCAATAGTTCTTCCCCCAGCATTAAAAGTAAACAAATTACCTAATATTGGTAAATCGGTTCTCGTAAAAAATATTACTCTAAAGTAACTTCTTCCCGGTTTAGCACTATTATATCCTGATACTCTTTTAATACAATAATAATACTTAGTACCAGAATTAGAAGTCTCAAAGTTACCAAAAGACCCATCACTTAATGACCTTGCCCCATAATAATCATCAGGACAAGTACCAGTCTCTTTATAACCACTACCTAATAAATAATTATTTATAATAGCAATACTTCCCGCACTAGTAGACCCACTACTGCTATCGGTTAAACCCTCATATTTTTCTAAAATCGATATTACTTCATTTTTTACTTTAAAAGTTTTAGAATAATTTATTGTAATAGCTAAATACGCCGAAAATATCAAAATAAAAATTATTGCTAATTGAAATATCCAGGTTGACCCAACTGATTCACGCATAATTATACACCATCCTCTACTGGATAGTAAATATTTTTTGAAGTACCAATCAAATTAAAATTAAACATCTTTCCAATTATAGGAATATCTAAAGAAAAAAACACTTTAACTTTATAATATTTAACACTTGGAAATTGATTATATTTATCTGACATATTACTATTAACACTTACAGTTTTAATACAAAACATTGCTTTATCTTGTGATTCACTATTAATAGTATATCCTATCCCATCATATTCATTATCACATTTACCAGTAGAACGATATCCTACAGTATTCATATATTCTCTTATTTCTTCTAAAGTACTACTATCTAATCCATTATGTTTATGAATTATATTAAGCATTTCATTTTTAACATTATAGGCTTTAGTTTGATTAACAGATATGCAAAGATATCCAGAAAATAGCAAGATAAAAACTATAACGATATTAGTTAACCCTAGTGCTCCTACAGACTCTTTCATACCCTTTTATCCTTTCCATGGACAATATATTGTGCTGTCTTTATAATGACACGTAACCCTAGTACAACCACCAGGGTCCGTACATTTCTCACAATATGCTTTACTACATTTAGTATTAGCGTCCATATTATTTTTAATACTAGGCCATATTATGGTATAGAAAAAAGCCATAAGAAGCCCTACGGCTATTACAACTACAATAGTTGAATTTAATTCTCCTGTGGCTTCTTTCATATTAATGCCTCACTAATTTTTAAAGGTACATTTGCCTTCCCAAGTAGCATCTCCATTTTCGTCATATGCTTGACAAGAATTACATACTTGGCTTCCGTTTCCCTTATCTTGGCAATCACTACATTGAGCAGTAGCACAATAAGTATTAGCTTTAATACTATTTTGAATATTTGGCCAAACAAAGGCATAGAAGAATGCAGCAACAGCAGCTATAGCAACTACTGTTACAACTGTCATATTTAATTCACCAGTAGCTTCTTTCATATTTTATCTTTCCTCCTTATCGTATAAATTTATTATATAAAATTTTTTTCAAATTTACAATATCATTTTAAAAAATGACAAAAAAACTAGGTATAAATATCCCCTAGTTCAACACAAATTATATATCTTTTACTATCACTTTTAACTGAATGTGAGAGCAGCCTTGAAAAGATCATAGTCCCTATGAGCTTTTCCTTCAATTACTTTGACATCAAAGCTATAACTTTATAGGCAAAAGAAAACTGGGCTTAACAAATCTCCTAGCTTATCTAATGTTATCAACAATATAATCATGACATTTTTTCTCTAATAATCTAAAATTGCAACAGCGGTCAAGCACATTTGGATAAAGTCTTTTATTATTATACTGTTCATGAAAATGAACTAATTTTTTTAAAATTATTTTTCTATCTTTGTTAATTGAAGACAGCTGGTTTTCCAATAGAAGTTTGTATTTAGCATCTTTAATAGTTGGAATTACTTCTGTTAGTTCTTCGATAGGACATGGTATCATATTGTTAAAATTGATTACACCTAATTTTCCATCTTCTATTAACCAAATTCAACAGCTTTTTTCTTCATTTTTTGATGTTTCGGTTTTGGAGAAGAAAGAGGAGCAAAATAATTATTTCCATTATATTTATACAATATTCCAACATATGGTCGGGTGTGATTTTTATTAAAAAGTACTCTAGTGTCAAATTTTCTTAAATATTCAACATATCTTTCAGAAATATAGTATAAATTTAATCTATTCGGTTCCATATACACTCCTAATTTAAAAGCTAGGCAATTCTACCTAGCGCTTTTTTAACTCCCATTAAGGCTTGGGTACTCCAACTTTTTTAATTCCCACTATGGCTTGGGTACTCCAACTTTTTTAATTCCCACTATGGCTTGGGTACTCCAACTTTTTTAATTCCCACTATGGCTTGGGTACTCCAACTTTTTTAATTCCCATAACCGCTTTTAGAGGATAATAATCATTCAAAACAATTTCAAATGACCCCTCCGGTGGGACCAAGCCCATAGTCCTCTAAAATATTATATGAGCTTTTCCTCATTTAATACATGTTTAATATACCATAATAAAAACACTTTTTAAAGTGTTTTAAGCATATTTTATTATATTTTGTTATCAAATAGTTAATTAGTTGTTGAATCTTCTTCTATAGCTTCACCCGAAACAATAACCTTCAATGAAATCTTTTGACCCGCAATAGAAGTAGGAGCATTACTAGAAATCCATACCTTAATATTATGAGTAGCAACATCTCCAGTCTTCCCCTTAGCAGCAACAAACCCATTCTCTTTCATAAGTAAACCATCAGTTTGACTAGTCAAAGTACTAAGGAGTGCTGGCGTACTACCATCAATCGAATACATTAAATAATCATAATTAACAGGTGTATTAGCAACATTAGTAACATAAATATTATATTTATAATCTAAAGTACCATTATTAGTAACACTAAAAGAATAGCCTTCTGTATTAAGCCCCTCATCATCTTCTAAAGGAATACTTTGAGTCGTTATAGTTTGACTTTTGCTTAAAAATTGAATAGACAAAGAACCACTTTCTACTACCTGAGTATTAGTAGATTCATCTACTTTCATAAATAAAGCATAACTTGTACCTAAAATTATTACAACCATAACAATTACAGAAACTAAAATTATAGTGGCTTGTCTTTTAACAATATTGTCATAAGTCATTGGTCACACCTCTTTATTTTCTATCTATTAATAGGATAACATTTTTTATAAAAAAAATAAAGTCTTTTTTTCAGCAAAAGACAATTTAACAATTACCCCAATATTTCTTGAAGAGACTCTTTAAATAAGGTATAATTTATCTTAGAAAATAGTAAAGGATTTGATTAATTTGAATAAGAATATATTTAGAGAATATGATATTAGAGGGGTTTATCCTACAGATATTAATGAAAAAGTTGCTTATACTGTAGGACAAAGTTATGGTTCTATCTTACAAAGTAAGTATAATAAAAAAGTGATGACACTAGGTTATGATAATAGATTATCTTCCCCCAATCTACACAAGGCTTTACTTAAAGGGCTTTTAGAAACTGGGATTGACGTTATTGATTTAGGACTCGTTACTACCCCTATGTTCTTTTACGGTTGTATTAAAACTAATACTTTAGGAATGATGATTACAGCATCCCATAACCCCAAAGATGATAATGGTTTTAAATTTAGTTTTGATATGCTAGGAAATGCTAGAGGTAAACAAGTATATGATTTTAGAGATTATACTCTAGCTGGCAATTTTATTAAAAGTGCTACTTTAGGTAAAGTAACTAACTTTGATATTTATCCCTATTATAAAAGTCTAATAAAAGATAGTATTAATATGGGAAATCGCCAATTAAAAGTTGTCGTTGACCCAGGTAATGGTACTACATCTCTTTTTGCCGAAGAACTATATAAAATGTTTCCTAACCTTAATGTTACAATGATTAATAATGTAAGCGATGCTACATTCCCTAATCACCACCCTGACCCAGCTGTTTATGATAATCTAAAACAACTGCAAAACAAGGTTCTAGAAGTTAAAGCTGATATTGGTATAGCATTCGATGGTGATGGTGATCGTGTCGGATTTGTTAATGAATTAGGAGAAATTGTTCCAATAGATAAATTCATGGTTATTGTTTTAAGACATTACTTTCCTAAAATTCAAGATAAAAGAACTTTACACGATGTTAAATGTTCTAAAATTGTAAGTGAAGAAGCCGAAAAACTTGGTGGCAAAGCCATTCTTTCTCGTACTGGAGCATCTTATACTAGAGCCGAAATAAATATCCAAAATATTCCTTTTGGTGGCGAATACTCCGGTCATTATGTCTTCAAAGATAATAAATTACCAGGCTTCGATTCCGGTATTATCTCCGGTTTAAAAATGTTAGAAATATTATCTAATAATGAAAAAAAATTCAGTGAATTACTAGACGGTATCACTAAGTACTACAATACTCCCGAAATAAAGATACCTGTTAATGATGATAAAAAAAGTTTAATTGTCGCAAAAGTTAAAGAATATTGTCAAAATAAAGGTTATAATATTATTGATATTGATGGAGTTAGAGTTGAATTTAATGATTCCTGGGGCTTAGTTCGTCAAAGTAACACGGGTCCTAATTTAACCCTTCGTTTTGAAGCTACTACCCAAGATAGATTAGAAAACATAAAAAACGAATTTATGAGCATTATTGATAATATTAAATAAGAGGGTTTATATGAAAAAGAAGAAACAAATAATTACCAGTAAAGATTTACTTAACTATTACATAAATAAAGTTAGAAGATACGAAGACTTATCTTTAGAAGAAGAAGTTAATCTAAGAACCTATTGGAACTATCGAAGACGTCATCAACACGTCATGGTTCATATGGGACAATCTCTTATCTGTTTAGGTTGTGGCTTAACTAATGCTTATAAAAATAGTTATGAAGATGAAGATAAACTAATGACCGAAATTTATAATGAATCCGAAAGACATAACAATATCTTTATTTTAAATAATAAGAATTATTCTTTTGAAGAAGTAGATTATTTGATTTCTTTATATCATATTGCATTAAAAAATAATGATAATATTTTAAGTATATTAAGGTATTTAAATGAAGAAGATTCTAAATTAACTTTAAAAAGAACTAAGCCGTTTTAATTGGACTTAGTTCTTTCATTTTCTATTTTTTCTTTAATTTTTAACACTTCATCAACTGATACTTTAGTAAGCTTAGCTATAGTTTCAACATCAAAATTATTTTCTAAAGCTGTTTTAATAATTTCTTGTTGTTTTTTCTGTTCGCCAATAATTTGACCTTCATTTTTAGCTATTTCACGGCCAATCTTTT
>HF998249.1 GCA_000433255.1 Coprobacillus sp. CAG:605
TATAAGTGGCGCTAAGGAAGCTTATATTTTAGGTACTGATATAATTGGGGCTAATAAATCTAAGTCTTATTCTTTATATTTATGGATGGATGAATCGGTTACGGTAGCAGAGGCTTCTAAGTCTTTTAGTTCTAAGGTTGTTATTGTTAATACGGCTACGGAAGAGGAGCCACCTATTGAAATATTAGGTAAGGAGATTACTGATACAACTCAAATTGCCACTGACGATCCAGACAATAATATAAGATACATTGGCAAAGATCCTAGTAATTATGTTTATTTTAATTGTAGCGATTATTCAAATCAAAGTGATAGTTCATGTGAAAAATGGCGTATTATTGGTGTATTTAAAAACATAACCAAGGCTGACGGAACAAAAGAAGACTTAGTAAAAATAGTAAGAGCTAATTCAATAGGATCTTTCTTCTTTGATTATAAAAAAAATGGAGTTGGTACTTCAACAAATGATGATGGGTCAAATGACTGGACAGATAGCCAATTAATGATGTTGTTAAACCCTAAAGATTATTTAAAATCTGGATATACAATAGAAAATAATATTGTAAAAGATAGTAATGGTCAAGCAATATATCAAAATATGGGTTCTTACTATAATGGAACATCTGGTTGCAAACCAGCAGCTGTAGCTAGTGGAGCGGATTTTACATGTACATCAATAGATTTTACATCAACTGGTTTAAAAAATGATAATACAAGAAATGCCATCGAAAGTGTTATATGGAATTTAGGAAGTATTGAAGATTATAAGACTACTGTTGATAACTATTATTCTGCTGAAAGAAGTAGTGTTTCATATAATAATCACGCAACAGCATGGACTGGAAAAATAGGTTTAATGTATCCAAGTGATTATGCTTACGCTACAGCAGGTAGTTCTAGCCCTAACCGAGATACTTGTTTAAAGGCTAGTTTAACTGAAATTAGTCAATTTGGTTCGTATAGATTATGTTTAGAAAATAATTATTTTTATATATACTCTTATTGGTTTTTATTGTCTTCAGCTAAAGATACCTATAGTGAAATTTATACTGAAAGTCAAGGTGTATATCCTCAGAAAAGCAGTGGGTTATTTGAAGCCGGGTATGGTACTAGCCCAACTCTATTTCTAAAATCAAGTGTTTCAATATCAAGTGGTGAAGGTACCAGTGAAAGTCCATACCAATTATCAGGGATTTTTTAAGAGAAACTCTATAAATACGGGTTTTCTCTTTTGTTGTGTGCTGTGCATGGCATATATCTAGTTGGTGAAAGTCTAATATACGCGTAGGTATCGACGAAGTGTTAGAGAAACACAAGCATTAATTGTGAGGCTTGGGGCTAAAGAAAGTGTGGTATAAAACAGAGGACTAACGAAAAAATTTACTATAAGGCTACATAAATGGATAAGGCTGCAATACAGACTAAAGTCCAAAAGATACTCGTAACTTTATGTGGCAAAGTAAGTAGCTAATCGAGGAAAGATATATGTCTTACCGCAGGATGTCTTACAAATAGTTGAGGAGAACCCTATTAAGAAAACCGGTCGAAAAAGGTTCATTGCGAGAAGTCAGCAGAGGTGACCTTATATAATATGGTGTGTAAATTATTAAATTCGCATACTTTTTTTTAATGACGAAAGATATACAAAGCTATGACTTTTTAACTTTGAAATATTTATGACTTTCTATTTTACAATTTTCTTGAAAGAAAATAAAGATAGCTATATAATGAAGACATGGAAAAAATAAAAGTAAGTATTATAATACCTGTATATAATAATAGTAAATATCTTAGAGATTGCTTAAACTCAGTGTTAAAGCAAACTCTAGATAATATAGAAATAATTGCTATCGACGATTATTCAACCGACGATAGCTTTACCATTCTTAAAGAGTATCAAAGTAAATACAAAGAAAAGCTTAAAATAGTTAGAAATAATAAGAATATGGGAGTAGGATATACTAGAAACCTAGGAATATCTATGTCTACTGGGGAATATATTGGGTTTGTTGATGGAGATGACTACATAAACCCTAGAATGTATGAAGATATGTATAACAATGGAGAATATAATATTGCTGATATCGTAAGTACAGGGATATTATTTGTTAAAGATAGTAAATACTTAGATAATGATTTAAACTTTATGGGAAGAAGTAAAGGATACATATATAATACTAAGATAGATTTTGAGAGACTTTCTAACTTATCACCATCTAGTTGTAATAAGATATTTAAAAGAGATATATTAAATAAAATAAGGTTTGTAGAAGATAGTATGTGGGAAGATGTAGCATTTACTTATAGTGCTTTATTTAATTCTAACAGGGTATTAGTAATGAATAATTGGGATTATTTTTATAGAAAGAGTAGTTTAGGTATATCTTTTAGGAATTATGATTATAATGAGAATATATATGATTGTTTTAAGATTGTAGATAGTTTAGTAATGAATACAAAGTTTAGTAACAACTACTTAGAGTATAAATATTATATAGATTATATAATAGTATGTTTTATATTACAAAGAGCTAGTGAAGTATTAAATTGGAATGTATTAGAAGATACTAAGATAGAGATAATAAATACTTTAAATAATACTTTAATTACTAAGTATGGTATTAATTATCAAGATTATGATAAAACATTGTTAAGTACTAAAGTAGGAATAATAGAATTAGATAAAATAAATTCTTATATAAATAATAAAAGTTTAAAATAGTCATTTAATAGTCACTTTCAAGAGATATAGTTAAATCATGAAAGGAAGATTTTATGGAAATATTAAGAGTAGAGAACTTATCTAAAGTATATGGTACGAAAGAAAATAAAGTAGTAGCGTTAGATAATGTATCATTTAGTGTTAATAAGGGAGAGTTTGTTGCTATTGTGGGTCATAGTGGGTCTGGTAAATCAACATTGCTTCATTTAATTGGAGGAGTAGATAGGCCTACTAAAGGGAAAGTTATTATTGAGGGTAATGATATTTATACTTTAAATGATGATAACTTAGCGATATTTAGACGTCGTCAAGTGGGGCTTATTTATCAGTTTTATAACTTAATACCTATTTTAAACGTTGAAGAAAACATTGTCTTACCTTTAGAGTTAGATGGTAAAAAGGTGGATAAAGAAGAATTAAATGAATTATTAGATACATTGGGGTTAACGAATCGAAGAACTCACTTACCTAATGAATTATCCGGAGGACAACAACAAAGAACCTCTATTGGTAGGGCAATAATAACTCATCCCGCCATTATCTTAGCCGATGAACCAACTGGAAATCTAGATTCTAAGGCTAGTGAAGAAATTATGGAGTTATTAAAGCTATCTAATAAAAAATATAAACAAACTATTATTATGATAACTCATAATTTAGAGTTAGCAGCCCAAGCCGATAGAGTAATAACTATCGAAGATGGTCATATTAAGGAGTAGAGTATGAAACTTTTAAATAATATGACAATCAAAAATCTTAAACTTAATAAGAAAAGAACGTTAGTAACAATTATTGGTATTGTATTATCGGTGGCTTTAATGACTGCAGTAGCGTCTCTTTTCATGAGTTTTAGAGAAACTTTAATTAGTTATGAAATAAATTTAAAGGGTAATTATCACTATGAATTTGCTAATGTACCGGCTAGTGATTTAAAGTACTTTGAGAAAAATAGAATGATAGAAGATAATTCTATTGTTAAAAATATTGGTTATGCTAAGTTAGATAATATAAAAAATAAATATAAACCTTATCTATATGTTAAAGCTTATAATGATACAGCTTTAAAAAATTTAGCTGTTAATCTAACAGAGGGAAGAGTTCCTCAAAATAGTAATGAAATAGTTATACCAACGCATTTAGAGACTAATGGACGTGTTAAGTATAATGTCGGAGATAAAATTACTTTGAATGTTGGAACTAGAGAAACTGATGGGTCGGCGTTAGACCAATATAACCCTTATGATCCAGAAGATACTGATACTAATGAAGAATTAGTTAATGTAAAAACTCGGGAATATACAATAGTAGGGATAATGCAACGTCCAAGTAGGAATATTGAACCTTATTCGGCTCCAGGTTATACAGTAATTACTTATTTAGATAACTTTGATACAGGGTATTATGATGTTTATTCTTTATATACTAAAAAGGGTTTAAATAATAGGTATCAAGTTTCCGCAGGTATAGTAGGAGTTAGTACAGAAACATTTAGAAAGTATGTTGAAGGAACATGGGATACAGAAGAAGAAGCTAATAAAGTAATAGATGAAATGCAAAATCTTAAGTATGAGCTAGGAGTTAATTCGTATTTAATATCTTTAGAAACGGGTTTATTTAAAGAATCTTCAACGAGATCAATGGGTATGGTTATTGGTATTGTTTTAATAATTATTGTTGTATCTTCCGTATTCTGTATTAGAAATAGTTTTGATATATCAATAAGTGAACGTGTTAGACAATATGGTATGTTACGTAGTATTGGGGCAACTAGTAAGCAAATAAAACATAATGTTTATTATGAAGCATTTATTCTCTTTCTAATAGGGGTACCTTTAGGCATTATATGTGGTATTCTAGCTAGTTATATTTTAATTATTATTAGTAATATTTTCTTAAGTTCAATGTTAACTCTAAACTTAGTTTATAAATTTTCATGGTTAAGTATTTTATTTGCTTCTGTTCTTGGTTTTACTACAGTTATGTTATCAGCCCATAGAAGTGCCAAGAAATCAGGCAAGATTATTCCTATTGAAGCCTTAAAAAATAGTGCCGAAGTAATAAATAAAAAAAGAATTAGAACTCCAAAGATTATTAATAAATTATTTGGGATAGGAGGAGTTATTTCTTATAAGAATATAAAACGAAATCGTAAGAAATATCGCCCCACTGTTATTGCTATTGTTGTTTGTGTTAGTGTCTTTATTGGGTTATCAGCTTTCTTAAATATTGCTTTTGATTCAATTGATATGGAAGTTAAGACGATGGATTATAATTTATCATTATCGTACCTTAAAAATTCTATTAGTAAGAGTAAGTTAGATACTATTTTAAGTAGTGAAGACGTTATTGATTATGGTTTTAGTGATTCAATGCCCGCAGAGATATCTTTAGATAATGTTAAGTTAACAAAAGAATATCTTGATATTAATAATTATTATGAGGGTGAAGATACTAAGAAGGTTTATGCTTCAATTTTCTATGTTGGAGAACATGCTTTTAAAAATTACTTGAAGTCGCTGGGACTTTCTAATGTAGCAAATAATGCTGCAATTGTAGTTAATACTGTAAAAGAATATATTCAACAAGGTAATAAGTCTATTCCAACGATGGTTGATGTTTTAGATGTTAAAGAAAATACTAATTTAAAATTATCCGTAGATAATAAAGAATATAACTTAGAAGTTGCTAAGATAACTGATAAATTGCCATTTGGGATAAGTGAAAAATCATGTGTTTTGTTAGTAGTTAGTGATGATACTGCTAGTAATATTGAATATCATAACCCTAATATAAGAACAATGTTAATGATAAATAGTAAGAACCCTAAGAAACTACAAGATAAAATAGATGAAGTTTTGAAAGATGATGATTATGATTTATATAATTATGAAGAAAATGCAAAGACGATGAATTCTATTTTTACTTTGATGGCTATATTCTTATATGGATTTATTACGGTTATTTCTCTAATTGGTATTACTAGTATCTTTAATACTATAACTACTAGTATGAATTTAAGAAAAAGAGAATTTGCTTGTTTAAGAAGTATTGGGATGACTAATCATGAGTTTAATAGGATGGTTAGTTTAGAAAGTATTTTCTATGGGGTTAAAGCGTTATTTATTGGTATTCCAATTGGTATATTGTTATCATACTTAATATATAAGGTTTTTAATTCGGGTGGCTCGATGTATATTGCTTATAGTATACCTATAAAAGAAATATTAATTGCTAGTATTTGTGTCTTTATTTTACTTTTTGTTATTATGAAATATTCAATATCTAAGATAAATGAACAAAATATAATTGAAACAATTAGGAAAGAGAACATTTAGTTTTCTTTTCTTTCAATATATGGAAATTTCTATTAAGTAGATAGGAAAAGTAGAAAATCTATAGTATAATAAAGGCATTAAAGGGAGATTCTTATGATTTTATTAATTGAAGATGAAGTAGATATTTTAAATAACTTAAAGGATATTTTAGAACAAAATAATTATCAAGTACTAAGAGCAAAGTCGATAAAAGAAAGTAAGAAATACTTAGAGAAAAATTTAGATTTAATAATTTTAGATGTGGCTTTACCGGATGGAGATGGGTTTGAATTTTATAAAATGAACATTAAACAAAGAGAAATACCAACTATATTTTTAACTGCTAAGGACTTAGAAGATGATATTGTAAAAGGACTAAGTTTAGGAGCCGAAGATTATATAACTAAGCCATTCTTAACTAAAGAATTACTAATTAGAATTAAGAAAATAATAGATAGACATAATAAAACTAATATTATTAAAATAAAAGAGTTTACTTTTGATACTTTGAATTTAAGGGTATTTAAAAATAATACCGAGATAAGGCTTACTAGTTTAGAAACAAGATTACTCTTTCTTTTGATAAATAATCTTAATAAAACGATAACTAGAGATATTTTACTAGAATATATTTGGGAATGGACAGGGAATGATGTTAATGATAATACTTTGACAGTCTATTTTAAAAGGATAAGAGATAAGTTAGATAGTAGTATAATAATTACGTATAAGGGAATAGGATATAGGATTAATGAAGAAAGATAAAGATACAATAAGGTTATATAAAAGGATTATTATAGTTAGTTTAGTATTTCTTACTTTGGGTATTTTTAGTAATTATATGTTGTTTTGGGAGTATAGGAAGAATAATGATCTTATAGTGGCTAATATATTAAATGAGGTTAGTAGTAAGTATCCTAATATAAATGAAAGTGATTTAATTACTATTATTAATAGTACTAATCATTCTAAAGATAATCTAAGTAGATATGGAATATATCTAAGTAATATGCCTATAGCAAGTATAAATAATAATATAAATAAGATACTTATAATTACTAATCTAAGTTTGATAGTTATTTATATATTAATGATATTCTGGTACTTAAAAATATATAAAAAAAAAGAAGAAGATAAAATAAGGTTGATTACTAATTATCTTAAAGAGATAAATAATCATAATTATAATTTAGATATTAATAATTATTATGAGGATGAGTTTTCTTACTTAAAAGATGAAATTTATAAAACTGCAATTAGTTTAAATGAACAAACAATAAACTTAGAGAATGATAAGAATAACTTAAAGAAGTCGTTAGAAGATATATCACATCAACTTAAAACACCATTAACAAGTATTACTTTAATGACGGATAAGATTTTAAGTGGGAATTTGGATAAGAAAGAACAAGAAGAGTTATTAACTAATATTCATAGGAAGGTAGTTAATACTAATTTTTTAGTTTACTCTTTATTAAAGTTATCTTTATTAGATACAAATACAATTGAGTTTAAAAAAGAGAAGATTAATTTAAGAAAGATGCTTGATGGTATTAAAGATAATTTGGGGGTTATTGGTGATTTAAAGAATGTCGGACTTGATATTGTTTGTGATAGTACTATAAGTATTATGGGGGATGAGGCTTGGGAAAGCGAAGCTTTAACTAATATAATTAAGAATGGTATTGAGTATTCGAAGGAAAATAGTAAGGTTTCTATTATAGTTCAAGATAATGAATTATTTACGAAGATTATGGTTAAAGATTATGGTTTAGGGATGAGTGATGTGGATAGGAAGAATGTCTTTAAACGATTTTATAAGGGAAGTAATTCTAGTAGTAATAGTTTTGGGATAGGACTTTCTTTGGCTAAGCAGATAATTGAAAAAGATAATGGTAATGTAAGTGTTACAAGTACTTTAGGGATTGGAACAACATTTACAATTAGATATATGAAAAAGTAGGTAAGAATGAAAAAATTGCAGAAAAGATTAATTATAACGGGGATTACGTTAGGGGCTTTGTCAAAGTTTTTAACTAATCCTAAGTTAGAAGATAAGTTAGATATTGGCAAGTGGTACAAGGTATCACCGGATGGTGGGGTAAATGCGGACGGAAGTAAGTGGCATGGTTTAATAAAGGTTCAGGATACGAGCAAGGTTTTAATCTATTTTTATGGCGGTGGGTTAAGTATTGATAGTTTTACAGCTAGTCATGATATGGATTATTTGCAAGATGGCTTTTATTATGCTAAAAGACCTTTAGATGGGTTGGAACATTTTGGAATAACTAGTAGTAATCATGATAATCCGTTTAAAGATTATACAATACTTCTAATTCCTTATGCTACTGGAGATATGCATGTTGGTAATAATAAGTATCATTATAATGATATTTTAGGTAAAAAAAGAGTTTTATATCATTATGGCTATTCTAACTTTATTAAGTATATGGATATGGTTTTGAAGTATTTGAAAGATATTAAAAGGGTAGTTATAGCTGGTTATTCGGCAGGTGGGTTTGCTGTTTCTATGTTGATGCCAGTAATAAGAAAAAAATATTTTCCTGAAGTTTTAGATTTTAGTCTTTTAATTGATGCCTCTTTATTAATTACAGATAAGTGGTCAAGTATTTTAAAAGATATTTGGAATAGTCCGGAAGATATAAGAAATATTGTAAAAAGCGATAATTTAATATTAGATAGTATTAAAAATGTTAAGGATAAGTATCCCGATACTAAGGTGATGTTTGTTTGCTCTAATAAAGATAACATTCTTACGAAGTATCAAAATTATTTGGATAATGGGAAGTTTGAAACTACTTCAAAGGCGGTATCAGTTTTTGAAAGTAATTTGAAATCTTTTCTAAGGGAGTATTCTAAGTTAGATAAATGTTACTATTATATATGGAATAATAATTTAGGTTTAAATGATAAAGTAACACAACATACGATTATTGCTTCACCGCAATTTTATATTGGTAAGTACAATAATAAAGAAACTGTTAGTACTTGGGTTTTTAATATTATTAATGATGAAGTGGTAGAAAATATTGATGTTGAGGGTTAAGAAGAGTCAGCTAAAGGCTGATTTTTTTGCAAAGTCGTGCCAAAAACGTGTAATTTTTGCCAAAAAGTGGTGCCAAAAACGTGAAACTTTGACAAAAAAGTCGTGCCAAAAACGTGAAAAAGTTGCAAAAACCCCTGATATATAGTAAAATGACAATATAGGAGATTGAAATGAAAAGAAAAATTTATAATGATTTAATTAAATGGAAAGAGCAAACTTCACATAAACCATTAATGATACTTGGGGTAAGACAATGCGGTAAGACATATATTATTAATGAATTTTGTCAAAATGAATATAAAAATGTTGTTCAAATTAATTTATTACAAAGAGATGATATAGTTAAACTATATGAAACTGATTTAACATCTGATGAAAAATTTAATCGTCTTAAGTTGATTTTAAATAGTGAATTAGAAGCTGAAGATATAATATTTTTTATTGATGAAATTCAGGTATCAGAAAGGCTTATTGCCGAATTAAAATATTTTTGCGAATGTCATCCTAAAATGAATATTATTTGTGCCGGTTCTTTATTAGGAGTAAAATTAAATCGTTCGAGAAGTACTTTCCCTGTAGGAAAAGTAAAAATGTTAAATTTATACCCTATGGATTTTGAAGAATTCTTAATTGCGTTAGACCAAAATATGCTTCTTGACTATATTAAAGAGTGCTATAATGCCAATAAACAAATGGGAGAAGCTTTACACGAAAAAGCTATGAACTTATATAGATGTTATATGGTTACCGGTGGTATGCCAGAAAGCGTTAAAAATTTTGTTAGTGCTAATTTTGATTACATAAATTATGATACTAATATTTTAAAAGATATCCTAGAATCTTACTTTAATGATATGAATAAATATGTTATAGGAGATGCTGAAGCCTTGAAGATAAGAGCACTTTATAATTCACTTCCATCTCAACTATTAAACTTATCTAGTAAGTTTCAATACTCTAATATTTCTAAAGATGCAAGGTCAAGAGATTATGCAACTTCTTTGGCGTGGTTAGAGGCTAGCAATATGGTATTAAAATGTAAATGCGTTAAAACGCCAAGCATTCCTTTAGAAGGATATATTGATGAGAATGTTTTTAAGCTTTATTTAAGCGATGTTGGTATACTAAATGCTATGTTAGATATTAAAGCTTTAGATGTATTAAATGATAATCTTTCATTATATAAAGGAATTATGGTTGAAAATTATGTGGCAAGTCAGTTAGTAGCTAAAGGATATAGATTATATTATTGGAAAAATAGTAATACTTCAGAAGTCGATTTTATTTTGTATACTGATGAGGGTATTATTCCTGTTGAAGTTAAAGCTGGGAAGTCTACTCAGGCCAAAAGTTTAAGTGTTTATAGTAATTTATATAATCCTAAGTATGCAATAAGAATAAGTGCTAAAGACTTTGGATATAATCCAGAAACTAAAATTAAGTCTGTTCCTTTATATGCTGTGTTTTTAATTTAAAAAGTGGTTAGTTTTCTAAAACTAGAGCTTGTCAAAACAAATAATAAATGGTAAAATGTTAATGTCTTAGACAAGTTATGGCCTGTTGGTGAAGTGGCTTAACACATTGCCCTCTCAAGGCAACATTCATGGATTCGAATTCCATACAGGCTACCATTAGAATATTAAAGTCCCATTGTGGGACTTTTTTTCATATAATAGGGTTTTCTTAATAATTAATTAAATTTGAGTTTTTTAAAATCTATTGATGTACGTATGTTACTTATGTATAATAGAAATATATTTAAAAATTAAGAAAATACCATTTAAAATAAGATATTTCTTAAAAAGGAGATAAAAATGAAAAGATTAGATTTGGAAGAATTTTACCAAGATAGTAATCAATATTATCAAGGATTTAATAATAATATTCCTGAAGGTTTAGGAGGAGTTATTTTAATTACTGATAAACAAAGTATTGGAGTATATAATGTTTCGAAGAAAGATATTAATGGTAATGATATTATTGGACTAGGTAGTCATGGAAGTACGGTTGAAAGTATTTTAGCTAGTATTTTTAATGTACAACTAGAGGGTAATAGTAATAAAAGAATGCGTATGTTAAATCAGGCTATACCTGGTTGTGAGTTTAATTATGTATATGTAAGATTAGTTAATGAGATTAATAATAAGTTTGTAACAGTACAGATACCGGGATTAGTAAATGATTATCAATATGGTAAACTTACTTTCTTAAATGATATCTTTAAGATATTAAATGTAAAAACATATGCGGAGATTACTAAGTATAATCCCAACAAAATGGATTATGATAATACTTTTGTTGATGTTAAGTTAGATAGTTTAGATGATGCTTTAATGTACTTAAAGAATAATAATAAAATTGGGCTATTAAAGGGTAATGATAAGGAAATACTATATAAGTATGATGAAGAGTTTGATTTAGGTATTTCAAGATAATAACAAATTAGGATGTTAAGATAAAAAATGAAATAGTATTATTTGAAAATCAAAATGTAAAATTAGAAGTTAATATGAAGGATGAATCTGTATGGTTAAATCGTGAACAGTTATCAATATTATTTGATAGAGATGTTAAAACTATATTAATAATGCTTTAAAAGAAGAACTTGATGGCTCAGTTGTCGCAAAATTTGCGACAACTGCAAAAGATGGAAAAAACTGTTAAATTAATAGATATTGCTAATAGAGCAAATGAAAATCTAGAAAGTGCTGATGCCAAAGAAATTTTAAAAGTAATTGGAAACTACTCTAAGGCTTTAGACCTTTTAGATGATTATGATCATCGGACTTTATTAAAACCAAAGAAAAGTATTTCGTTAGTTAAAAATATCTAATTAATTTTCTCGACTCAACTTCTAGTTTAGTTAACTAAACTTACAATTTATTTAAAAAATAATCCTTGTTAGATACAATTTTAATATCGGCAAAGGAGAAGCTAATAAGTAATTATTAAGTTAATTGCTGGTAATTAGTGTTTAGTACAATATATATAAATTAGAGGAGAGTTTAATGGAATATTATATAAAAAGTAAGGAAGATTATTTGTATACTTTAAAAAGGTTAGAAAAGAAATGTAGTTATATTGAGATATCTTTAATGGGTAATGTTTTAGTAAATGATATTATTCTTAATTGTATGGATGATGTTATATATCGGAAGAAGATAGAAAAAGATGATACAGAAGATAGTTTAGTAGGGATTAAAGCTTCGAAAGAATTGTATAAAATTTTGGAAAATTATATTCCCGTATGGCGTTATAAAGAAGTTTATAATAGTTTGGCGTTGAATGAAATTATTGCGTTTTATGATAAAGATAATAATTTTATTATTGATACGGCTTTAGAAGATAATTATATTTTAGTTGGGGAAAAAAGTATAAAATACTAGTTATTAAAGAATGACTATAATAAAATTGACTAAGATGATTAGTCAATTTTATTAGTTTGAATCCGGTTTTGAGGTAATATTCTTGGAATATATTTTTCTGTGGTATGACCAATAATGATACCACAACAAGGAATAAATCCTTCTTCTAGGTTTAATTTAGCAACTAGGGATTTATTTTGCGCTAGCGCAATAATAGCACCCCAAATGTAGCAAGAACCAAGGTTAAGCTCAACAGCACCTAAGGCCATGTTATGAGCAACAATGGCACAATTGGAATAGGCAACGTTTTGATTTTCTAAAACTTGATTAGAAGAAACAATGATTAGGGTTTTAGCGCCGTATAATGGTTTATAGTCCTCTTTATGCATGAAGGTACATGCATTTTCTTCAATACTTTCTAATAGTTCTTGATTTTTAATGACAGTTAATCTTAAAGAGTCATATTGTTTCATTCCAACTGGGCTACACCAAGCACATTCTAAGATTGTAGTTAAATCGTTATCACTAACTGGTTCTTCAGTATAGGAGCGCACTGATTTTCTTTTGTTTAAAGTTTCTAATGTATTCATAAATTATCCTTTCTAGGTTTTATTATACCAATTTTTGTAAAAATTAAAACCCTCTAGTTGCTTAGTGATCTAGAAGGTTTAGAGTTGATAGACTATTATGACCTAAAAATATTGTGATATTCCATGATAACTTTTAAAAGAGTGCCAAAATTTTATTTTAGTCTTAGAAAGGAGCGACTTTTTCTTAAAAATTGGTGGATATAGTCTATCAACATATTTGACACTCTTTTTATTTGAGAGAGAATGGAAAGAAAGTGTATGAAATCCATATGTGTTCAAGGAAAAAATATGTATTATTTCTCTCTCGAGAGGTAATATACTATCTTTTAAGTATTAGAGCAAATTGCAGTTTTTCAATTTCTGTAAGCTAAAATATATCATATTGGATATAAAATTATTAAAAATCGTGCAGAATTTAAAAAACAGCATGATAAATTATGCAGAAATTAAAAAAACGTAGAATTACAAGTTTTTAGACATTTTTTGCCAAAAGCTGGGGGAGTATGATAAAATTATGAGGGATGGATATGGAAAAAACAAATGTAATGCGAATATTAGATAAAGAACATATTAAGTATCAAGCTTATGACTATACAAAATTAAATGTGATAAGTGGTAGGGATGTAGCGACTGCTTTAGGAGAAGACCCTAATCATGTTTTTAAAACCTTAGTAACAGTAGCAAAATCGAAGGAACATTATGTCTTTGTCTTACCAGTAAATAAAGAATTGGATTTAAAAAAGTGCGCTAAGGCTGTGAATGAGAAAAGTATTGAAATGGAATTATCGAGAAATCTTTTGGGTTTAACGGGTTATATTCATGGTGGTTGTTCACCAATTGGTATGAAGAAACATTTTAAAACGATAATCGCTATGGAGGCTGGCAGTTTAGATACTATAATAGTTAGTGGTGGCAAGATAGGTTATCAAATAGAGATAAGCTTAGAAGATTTAAAAAGAATAGTTAATTATGAATTAAAAGATATATGTGAGGAATAAGATGTATAAGATTTTAGATTATGTTAAATATTATAAAAATATTAGTTTTAATGATGTGAAATTAAATGTTATGGATAACTTAATTGGGAGTATTTTAGCGTACTTACCTGTTGAATCTTTTGCAGGGGATAAAACTTTAGCAGAGTTTGTTAAGTATGCTCAAGAATTTAGAGATATAGATACTTCTAGTGTTATGGTACCTTATGCTTATCAAGTACTTGATGAGATAAGTAATGGTAGACGTTATAGAGATATTGTTATTTCTAACTTAGAAAATATTAAGAATGATAAAGTACAATTTGGAGCTTTGACAGTAAGAATAAATGATATAACGATGGTGTCTTATAAGGGGACGGATGGTTCGCTAATTGGGTGGATTGAAAATATCAGGATTGCTTATGACTATCTAACAATTACCCAAGATTATGCAGTTAAGTATTTAGAAAAAACAATTAGGGATAGCGATAAAAATATTTATCTTAATGGCCACTCTAAGGGTGGTAATTTAGCTATGGTATGTGGTATGGAAGCAAGTTTTAGTATCTTCCAAAGAATAAAGAAAATTTATAATTTTGATGGACCCGGTTTTAGAAAGCAGGAGTATGAAAGTAATAAGTATCAAGCATTAACAGAAAAGTTAGTAAACATTATGCCTTCTGGTTCGTTAGTAGGAGTACTTTTATATAACGAAAACTATAATGTCATAAAGAGTGAAGCCCTAGGGTTTATGGAACATTATCCTACTAGTTGGACGATGTTTGGACAAGTATTTATAAGTAGTGATTTAAGTGGGTTAAGTAAGCAGTTACATGAGCGTACGACTAAAGGAATAGAGCTTTTAGACTTAGAAAAAGCTAAGGTTACTTTTGAAACGTTGTTTAAGACGATTGAAAAAGAATACTCTTCAAGTTTGAAAATAAACTTTAATGATGTTTTAACTATTTATCGTAATATGAAGAATATTGATCCAGATATTAAAGAGTATATTGATACAATAATTGCAGCGTTGGTTAAAAATAATTAGAAGTGTCTAGTGATAGATACTTTTCTTTTACAATTAAACAAAAAAATATTATAATTAGAGAGTAATAAAGAATAAGAGGAGGCTAATTATGAGTGAAAGTGATGTAACATTAGTATTTGATAAAGAAAACCCTAGTGTTATAGGAATTGATGATTCTTTATGTATTCAATGCGGTGAGTGTGTAAGGACTTGTAGGGATATTGCAACTGTAGCTAGGATGTATGAAATTGATAAAACGAAGAAGCCAATATGTATTGGGTGTGGGCAATGTATTTTGAATTGTCCGGTTAATGCGATAACGGAGAAGTTTGATTATGAAATGGTTAAAAAGCTTCTAAAAGAACCTGATAAAGTAGTTGTTTTTAGTATTGCACCAGCGGTTAGAGTAGCATTAGGTGAGGAATTTGGCTTAGAACCAGGAGAAAATGTTGCAGGTAAAATAGTTACAGCCTTAAAAAGTATTGGTTCAAAGTATGTTTTTGATATAACTTTTGGGGCTGATCTAACAGTTATGGAAGAAGCTATGGAGTTAGTTAATCGCTTAAGTACTAAAGAACATTTACCAATGTTTACGTCGTGTTGTCCTTCATGGGTTAAGTATGCTGAAATTTTTTATCCGGAAATGTTAGATAATTTATCTACTTGTAAGAGTCCAATTGGGATGCAGGGAACTACTATTAAAGAATATTTTACGAAGATAATGAATATTGATAAGACGAAACTAGTTCATGTTGTGGTGGCACCTTGTACTTCAAAGAAGGAAGAAATACTTAGAAATGTTGATAGTAATGGGGTTAAAGGAACGGATTATATTTTAACTACAAGAGAGCTTGCCATGTTGATAAAAGATAATAATATTGATTTTAATTCTTTAAGTGATACAGATTTTGATAGTCCTTTAGGACTTGGTAGTGGTGCTGGGTTGATATTTGGTAGTACCGGTGGAGTATGTGAGGCGACATTAAGGTGTGTTTATCGTTTGCTCACTAATGAAAACTTAGAAACGGAAAAGTTAGATTTTACTAAAGTACGTGGTATGGATGGAATAAAAGAAGCTAACCTTGATATTAATGGCAAGGTTTTAAAAGTTGCGGTTGCTAATGGTATGGCAAATGCAAAAATAATTATTGATAAAATAAAGAATGGAAAATGTGATTATAGTTTTGTTGAGGTTATGAGTTGTCCTGGTGGTTGCATTGGTGGCGGTGGTCAACCAAAGAGTAATGAAGATATTAATACTGTTAGAGTTAAACGTAGTCAAGGTTTGTATTTGGATGATAGTAAAAATACAAGAAGAGTATGTTACCAAAATAAAGAGATAATTAAAGTATATCAAGATTTTTATGTTAAACCAGGTAGTCATATAGCCCATGAAATGTTGCATACTAAATTTCATGATCAATCAGATATCCTAAAGGGATAATTAATTTAGAAGAAGGGTCTAGGTTATGGCAAAGAGAAGAAAGAATAAACAAAGTAGTATTTATTTTATAGTGGCGTTAATTATATTTTTAATAGTTGGAGTATATGAAGGAAAGATAGTATTTCAACCAATTGAAGATAATTCTAACGTTGTTAATCAGGCGTCTTATGATTTAGCGTCCATTCCGGAGTATAGTAATGCTAATTATGTAGTTTTGAATAATAATGAGCCCAATTTTACGGAAAGTGATTATACAACGGATTCGTTTGAACGTTATAGTGAGTTGGATAGTTTAGGTCGTGCTAAGGTGGCGTATGCTAATATTGGGGTTGATTTGATGCCGACGGAGGAACGTGGTTCGATTGGTCAGGTAAAACCTAGTGGGTGGCATTTGGTTAAATATGATATTGTTAATGGTAAGTATTTATATAATCGTTGTCATTTGATTGGGTTTCAACTTACGGGAGAGAATGCTAATGAAAAGAATTTGATTACTTGTACAAGGCAGATGAATACTGTAGGGATGTTAGAGTTTGAAAATAAGGTAGCAAATTATATAAAGAGTACAAATAATCATGTATTGTATCGAGTAACTCCTATTTATAAAGATGATAATTTATTAGCTAGTGGTGTGGTTATGGAAGCTTATTCGGTTGAGGATAGTGGTGAAGGTATTAAGTTTAATATTTTTGTTTATAATGTTCAAGATGGAATAGATATTGATTATAAAACAGGGGATAGTAAGCTAAAAAATAACTAGGTAAATAGTTATTTTTTTAAGGGTATTATTGGTATAACATATCACTTTTATATACTTCTATTACAGGTCTTACACCAATTATAACCTTAGTACTTTGAACTTCAACGCTATGGACACGTCTTGCTGTAGCATATATGATCCAAGCATGACTAGACATAGTATTTCTTGGTGTTTCTAACCAAAAGCCATCAAATTTTGAATTATCTTTTTTAGAAAAATTAGTATTTTCTACTAGGTATAGATGATCGTTTAATTCACCATTCTTCCATGTAGGAATATAAAAATCAACTAACTTTTTAACTTCACCCATGGTTAAAAAACGAGCAGCGTACTTAGAGTAACTAAATATTTCAGGAAAACTATGACCATCTTTAGTACTTGTAGTACCATATTCATTAATTATTTTTCTTTCGGAATTAACTAAGGTTACATTACTCCATTGGCTAGTCGTTGGTAACTGTTTAATAGCGTTTTCTGGTCCATGCCAATTTTCAGGTAGAGTATAATATTGATAATATTTATCATTACTTGGGGCTCCTTCACTAACATTATTATAATAGATTAATACAGCTACATCGCTATTATTTTCTAAATCTGTGACGTAATAAAATCTTTCAGTTTCTGCATCATAAATTCCATCGCCATTAACATCACAGTCAAAGGCATCTCCTGATTTTAGTGTTCCAGGGGTTCCTAATTTACCATAAGTTATAGTACTGCCTCCCATTGCACCTCCTGGTTTATATCCCATGCCATTACAATAGTTGCCTTTACATTCTTCAGTATGAAGAATGGTTGCTCTTTGACATATTGGCATTCTATAGTTAATTTTTAGATCTCCAGTTATATTGGGAATATTTAAAGTATCATTGGCATGGGTATATTCTTTATCTTTGGATAATAATTTATTATTCATAAATACTTTTATAAGGTAATCTTCATTATTAGGTATATTAATATTTAGAGTATCTCCTTCTATTATTTCTTTAGGTAGAGACTCGCTATTAGTAATATTATAGTAACTAATGTTAAAGAATCTTCCAAAATTAAAGTTTAAATTAAATATATTTTCGGTATCAGTAGGATTAACGTTATCTTTATAAGATATTTTTATTTGAAGAGTTTTTTTAACTCCTAATGAACATTGATTATTTTCACATATTTTATCTTTTAAATTATAATTTAGTACTTCGTATTTTAAGTTTTCATTATTTATTGAAATGTCAGTTATACCCATAGGAATATTTCCTAAATTATATATATCTACATTATATATAATATAAGAATTTTGAGTAGGTAAGTTAATACTTCCAGAAATACTTGTGGCATTGTATTCTTCGTAGTTACTAGTTGCATTATTAGCACTATTAATGTTTATATTTGTTATTCTTATATCTTTATCTATTCTTATGGTAGCGCTTATGTTATCTATGGCTAAGTTATTTTGAAATGATGAGAATCCGATACTTAAAAATATTATAGTGAAAAATAGAATAAATATTGTGATGTATATTGGATAGCTTTTATGATTATAAATATTTTTTTTCTTTTTAAAGTTCATATTATATTTACCACCTTTTATTATATATTGATTATAGCATGTGGGATATTTTGACGCAATAAATCATATAAAAAGTAGAAGATTAACTTCTACTAGTTAAAAAATTTGTTAGTACGATTTATTAGTTCTTCACGACCTAGATATTTAATTAAATAGTATATGTTAGGTGATTGGTTTTTCTTGCAAATGATAACACGTAGTAGAGCACAGAAATCAGCAACCATACCAATGTATTTTTCTGGTTCGGCTTTATAAGCTTTTTTATCAGCAGTATATCCATTATTGCAAGCGTATTCTTTTACTTTGTTAAACCATTCTTCTTGAGTATCAGTATCGTTATAAACGTTGTTTAGGTAGTTAATAACGGTTTCTTTATCACATTTTTTGACATCAGCATATTCTTCATTATTTTTATTAAATAATTCGTTGAACATATACCAAAATTCTTTTTTGACATCAGATAATGATGCGATATCTTTACGAGGTCTTTCAATATCTCTTTCGATATTTAGAACGCTAAGAGCATATTCTTTATTATTAACTAAGATATTATAGAATTCTTCATCGTATTCTTTAGTATAGTTTAATGTCATATCATACAACTCAGTATTTTTTAAACGACTAAAGTAAACTCTTGATATACTTTCTAATTTTTCAATATCAAATAGGGTACCACCAATAGGCATTTTATTAAATTCAAATTTAAAGTCATTAATTGTTTTACCAGGGTTAGTATTATACCATTCTTCAAAGTCATAGTTTTCAATAGTAGCTAGGTATAATCTAATAACATCTGTTGGAATGCCTACTTTACTATAGTAACTAATAGCGGCTTCTTTATCTTTTCTTTTACTTAGCTTTCTTATAGTGTTTCCTTCTTTAATAGTAAGAGGCGCTATGTGAGCATAAATAGGTTCTTCAAATCCTAGAATGCTAAATAGTTGATGGTGTTTAGGATAGCTTGATACCCATTCATCGCCACGCATAACATGGGTTGTATGCATTAAGTGATCATCTACTACATGGGCAAAGTGATATGTTGGTAGTCCATCTCCTTTAATAATTACATCATCAATATCATTTTCTGGCATTTCAATGTCGCCTTTAATAGCGTCATGTAAAATGATTTTATTTTCAAAGTCGCCAGGTGATCTAAATCTAATAATGTATTTTTCGCCATTTTTAATTTTTTCAAGGGCTTCTTCTTTAGATAGATCACGACATTTAGCATATTTTTTATAGTAACCTATACGTAATTTTTTATGTTCTTGGTATTCTCTAATTTCTTCTAATTTAGATGCTTCACAGAAACATGGATATGCTAGGTCTTCTTCAATTAATTTTTTAGCATAGGCTTTATAAATATCACGTCTTTCAGATTGAATATAAGGACCATATTCGCCCCCGATAGTAGGACCTTCATCAAAGTGAATGTTTAATTTATTAAAATCATCAATAATTCCTTCAACGCCATTTTCAACCGTTCTTTTACCATCGGTGTCTTCAATTCTTAAGTAGCATACACCATTTGTTTGTTTAGCAAGTTGAATTGCCGCAAAAGAAGTATATAAACTTCCCATATGAACAAATCCTGTAGGAGAAGGGGCAAAGCGAGTAACCATCGCCGTTTCACTTAAATTTCTTTTTGGATACTTTGCTTCATAATATTGCCAATTATGTTTGCAATCAGGAATTAGCAAGTCAGCAAATTCTTTATTTGTCATAATATCTTCCTCTTTTCTTTCATTATTATAATATACTTTTGGTTTTTTTTAAATGTTTTTTCTTTTAATGCATTCTTCGATAAGTCTTTTTATTACTTTAGAGTCTTTTTCTAATTCCGGATGAAAGTGAACTCCTAAAATAAAATAGTTTTTATCTTTGTATTCGATGGCTTCTTTGGTATTATCACTTGCGGTAGCACTTATGATAAAATCTTTACCAACTAATTTATAGTCATGATGATGTAAAGACACAATACTTTCAGTAGAACTATTAAAAATACTTTTTAAGATAGTATCGTCTTTGATGTTTATTTTATGTCTAGCAATATCGACGTTATCTTTATTTATTTCATGGAAATGTCCAAGATTATCGGGTAGCCTACTAAGTAGGGTGCCATCATGTTCTTTTTTTAGTTGTTGATATGTTTGAATGATATCTTCATCAGTATAGTTTTTAGGTAAATGGTCTTTAATGACGCTGTAGATATCGATAGCTTCACTACCTAGACATATTCCTAGTAGGGGTTTGTTATGTTTAATGGCATAATCAATGGTTTCATACCAACTTCTTTCAATACGATTCCCCCCAGGTAAGATAAATCCATCACATAGTTCTAATGTAGATATAGGTACTTGTTCTTTATCTAAGATTATACCTATAGGGGTAGCGTTATACTCACTTAATCTATTACCATAGTTTCTAACGAAAGTTTCTTTTTCTTGAAAGTAGTCGTTAGTATCATTACCTATTAAAGTAGGAAGAATTCCTATTATTATTTTATCTTTCATATTAATTAATCGCCTCGTTAAATATTATACTTAAAATATAAGAGTATGTCTAAGAAATATGGGTTTGTTTACAGAGGGTTAGCGTTTTAATGTTAGTTTGTTAGTTGACTCTTTATCTTCAGTTTCTTTAATACTTGGTAAGTAAGTTGGGTTTAGTTGTTGTAATATATAATTTGCGGTTTCATAAGATATATATTTTTCTGTAGTTATGATATTTTGAACTTTAACGTAACATTCTTGTCCTCTTTCGACATTAAACATATTGTAATATGATGTACCGGTAAATATATCTTTATAAACATCATCGATTTTTTTAAGGTCTTTAATTGCTAGAGTATATCTAACTTGAGGGTCAAATTCGATTATAGTTCCTTGAACGTGGTTAGATATATGTTTTGTTTGTCTGGCAATTTCTAATAAACATAAGTCTTTAGTTTTAATTTTCTTTTCAAACATAATTATCCTTCTTTCTTAATTTTACGTATTTAGTATTATAACATAGTTTGAATAAAAGTATAGAATTTTAGTTGTCAAAGGGTAATTTGGCGGTTATAATATATTTTCGAAGGTGATTTGGATGCATTTATTTAGAGCGTTAAATGATTTTGATATGGAGTGTATTTCTAAGTATAGTATTATATCTTGCAACTTATTTAGAAGTTATCTTGATGTTAGTACAAAAGAGGAAGCTAAGAAAATTATGACGGAGTTAGTTAGCACTAATATTACAACTTCTTTAGATAGAATAATTGGTCATGTTAATGGCAAGGCTTTGAACTATTCTTGTTGGATTTCAACATCAGATGATTTATTATTTACTTTAAAAGAGTATGCTATACCTCAAAGTGGAACTTATAATATTGATTTGTATCGTAAGAATGTGGCTATTTTGGAATTTGATAAAAGTGATAAGATTAACCTAGCTAGTTTAGATTTTAAAGATAAAGATGAATATAAAAAGATGTATAGTAAAACTTTAGATTTAACAAATAATAAATTAGATGATTACTTTAATCAAGGCTTAATTAAGCCTTTGAGTACTAATGAAGATTCTTTTAAAGTTTCGATTGATTCATGGTGTAAAAGTCATGATCCGGAGTTAGAGTTAAGTCTTCATGGAATAAGTGGCTTTGCTTCTAAAGCAGGGGAAAATGTTGTTTATTATAGAATAAATAAAGATAAGATAAAAAGAGTCTTAACTCCTTTAGATCAAGACATTATTTATGCTATATTTATTGATTTAATAAGAAAAGATAAGAAAGAAGAAAGAAATCTAAGTAAAATAGAAGAACACAATTATATGTTATTGGCTTTAAACGAATACTTAGATAAGTATGCTAATATAGATAATGATATTTATATAAGTAATTATGGTTTTAGTAAGACAGAAATGGCTATGATTGAAAACTTATATAAAGTAGATGCAAATGGACATTATAATGCTCTTATAAATAATGTTGTAGGGGATTGTAAAAATATTGATGCTGTAAAATATTATGAGCATTTAAAGAATATTAAGAGAAATATTATAAGTAAGATTACAGGTCTTGATAATGTTATGCTTCTTGATGATGATATTGCAGTTTTAAATGAAAAATTGTATCAAGAGAAAAAGGCTCTTTTAAATGATGCGACGTTTAAAAAGTATTTGAATGATGTTATTTATTATCAAGATAGTAATTATCTAATTATATCAGGTAATGAATTAAAGAAAGGTTTAACGAAAAAGAAAAAGTCTTAATTTATTTAGGATTTTTTTCTAACTTCATTATTGGTATTGTTTGTGTTAAAATTAGGATAGAAAGTTGGACTAGTGATGAAACAAAATTATGGAAAAGTTTTAGAAGTGTTTATTCCTAATGATGAAGGAATAGATAGTAAAAATATTGGTTTTAAAGTTTTGGTAGATGATGGTACAAAAATAGAGATTATAGAAGAACAAGATGAATTTAATTCCAATATTTTTAGAGATGATGAGGTTATAATTACAAGACAGATAATCGATAATAAGGAATTTACTGATATTGAGTTAGTTGGTGATATGGATGAGTAATTTTAATTTATATCCCCATAATAAAGAGTCTTATGAAAAAATAAAAGAAGGTTTTAAAACTTCTAATATTGTTGGAATAGTACACGCAACTGGTACAGGAAAGTCTTTTAATGCGCTGGAATATGTCTCTGATAATACGAATGAAAATATATTATACGTTGTGCCTTATATTGGAATTATTGAACATTTACTTATGAAAAGATAAAGGAAGGTTTTGAATCTTCCAATATTGTTGGGATAGTACACGCAACTGGTACGGGAAAATCTTTTAATGCTTTAGAATATGTTTCTGATAATACGGACGAAAATATATTATACGTTGTGCCATCTCTTGGTATTATTGAACATTTAAAAAATATTATTGCTAAATCAGGCTTTGTTTTAGAAAAAGATTTTCCTAACTTAAAATTTTGCACTTATATGAGTTTTGTAAATCTATCAAGAGAAGAGTTAAAAAATATCAAAGTTGATACATTGATTTTAGATGAATTCCATCATTTAGGGGCACCAGTGTGGGGTTCAAGAATTAATACATTGATTAAAACTCACTCAAATATTAAAGTGCTTGGTATGACGGCTTATACAGTAAGGGATAGAAATACGCCTTATGAAAGAGATATGGCAAATCCCGATACTGCCGAGTTATTTTCTAATCATATTGTTAGTAGATATGATTTATGTGATGCGATGGTTGATGGTGTTTTACCAAAACCAATATATAAGACAGCATATGTTAACTTAATAGAGGATGTCGATTATTTAGAAAAAAGATTAGCTAAGTTAGACCATAATTCTTCAAAATATATTGATTGTGAAAAGGTCTTAAGGGACGTAAAAAGACAAATTGCCAATGCTTTAAGTATGAAGGAGCTTGTTAAGGAGAATTTAAAACCAAATGGTAAATATATTTATTTTTGCCCAATGATGTCAGAAAAAAATGTTAATGATATTGATACGATAATGAAAGAAGCCAAAGGTTGGTTTTTAGAGATGGGTTTAACGGAAGAGGAGATAATGGGTACTTTAGGTAAGAAAAATAGAGATGCTTTTTATAATGATATTGATTTAGATAATCGTGATACTTCTAATAAATTAAGAGTAATGTTTGCCATAAATCAGTATAATGAAGGAGTACATGCACCAAATGTTGATGGCGTTATTTTGGGACGTAGTACATGTTCAGATATAGTTTATTTTGAACAAATAGGTAGGGCTTTAGCTGTCCGTGGAGATATTGCCATAAACCAGTATAACGAAGGTGTTCATGCACCAAATGTTGATGGAGTTATTTTGGGGCGTGGTACTTGTTCAGATATAGTATATTTTGAACAAATAGGTAGAGCTTTGTCTGTCCGTGGAGATACGGAAGAAAAGTTAAATAAGTTATCGCAGATGTCTTTCGAGGAATTAACAGCACTTGCTAGAAATAATAAAGTTGAAATAGACATTAGAGATACAAAAGAAGATATTGCCAATAAGTTAGTTTCACCTTTGATAATTGATTTAAGTAATAACTATGAGTATATTGCAGACCTGGAGAATGATTTAAAAGATAAAATTAGAGAAGCAAGTTTAAGACATAGCACAGCTAAATCACCA
>HF998250.1:0-48343 GCA_000433255.1 Coprobacillus sp. CAG:605
GTGAATGGTTAACACATCCAGCATTCACTTTTGGTGATAAAGAATTAGCCGGTATTTGGGTAGGAAAGTTTGAAACTTCAAATACGAAAAAATTACCTAAAATTGTACCAAATGTAAGCTCATTAAGAGATATGAATGTAAGTGCTCAATTTAATACATCAAGATTAATGACAACAACATTAGCAAGTACATATGGAACATCTATAAATGATGACTCTCATATGATGAAGAATATGGAATGGGGAGCAGTAGCGTATCTATCATCATCAATATATGGAAGATATACCAATGCTTCAACTTGTATCGAATCAGGCTGTGAAGTATGGATAAATAATAATTCAAATTATACTACTGGATGTGCTGCGTCAAGTAGAAGTGTAAGTGGAAGTGGAGTCTCAACTTGTAATGCGTGGAATACTGCAACAGGTGTAAATGCTTCAACTACGGGTAATATTTATGGAATATATGATATGTCTGGTGGTGCTTTTTAATATGTTATGGGAAACTATAATGATGCAACAAATAGTGATGGTTTTTGGTCAATGCCTGAAGCCAAATATTATGATAAATATACGGGAACTGACTCAAGTAGTGATTTTACAAAATATCATCTAGGGGATGCGACAAAAGAAACGTTAAAAACGAAATCTGGAGCTTGGTATGAAGATCATAGTTCTTCTGTCTCCTCGTCTTACCCTTGGGTGACACGCGGAGGCTATTACTTCGTTGGCGCTACCGGGGTGTTTAGCTTCGCCTGCAACAATGGCGATAGCTATAGTACCAATTCTTTTCGCGTTGTCTTTGACGCTCTTTAGCAGCCGCGAAGCGGCACTCTCCAAGAGTGACAAAAGAAACGATAAAAACAAAATCTATGGGAAATAATGTTTGGTATCAAGATGTTAGTTATTTTGTTAACTTGTCTGAGTCTTGGGTAGCACGTGGTGGCAATTGCTACAATAACACTTATGCTGGGGTGTTCAGCTTCGACGGCGAAGATGGCAGTAGCATCGGTTACCATTCCTTCCGTGTTGTCTTTGGCGCTCTTTAGCAGCCGCGAAGCGGCACTCTCCAAGAGTAGTGCTATGTAAAAGGATAAACATAAATAAAGAAAAGAAAAATATGAGAACGGAGGAGCCAAAAGCCCTCTGATTACAGGCGAAGGGCGACTGGTGTGTTAACAGGAAAAACCATATATGATGAGTTAAGAAGAGTTAATTAGATACATGATAGATGTATGAAGAAACTATAGAGTGAGAGAAAAGGAGAATAAGTCGGCTGTAGCCGACCGCAAGACCTTGCATAATATGGTGTGATTTATAAGTTAAAATGTCCTATTGCTTTTTTTACTAAAAATGTATACTATAACTGTTGCTTAAGGGGATAAGGCTATGTTGAGGAACAACCTGAGCACTTAAGCATTGTTGTACAAAAAAACTATAAATTGTAAAATAAAAAGTCATAAATATTTCAAAGTTAAAAAGTCATAACTTTGAGTGTTTATGACTTTTTTGATGTTAATACTTGCAAAGAAAAAGAATATCAGTATAATAAAGGGTATAAAAAGAGAGGGATAAATATATGAAAATAATATATTTAGTTTATTATACTTTGTTTGGATTGTTATTGTTCTTTGTGAAGAATTACTTAAAGAGAAAAGATGGAACTATAAATGACATAGTAGTTAGTTTAATATTTCTAATAGTGATGAGTGGAGTAGTGTCGGTATTTGATTTAGGGGGTATTAATGAGAGTATATATTTGGTAATAGTAATAGAAATGTTATTGAGGATGTTTTATAACTTTGTAGTTGAGAAGAGTAGTGAGACAATAGATATTAATAAGTTTTATAGTGATTATATAATAACATTTCTATTGGGGCTTGTAATAAATATAGTATTTATAAATAGAGTTGATAGTGTTATACCTAGTGGGGAATCGTTAAAGAATATTGTTTGGTTAGTTATAATATTATATGTTTATACTGTTATTAAGGGTAGTAAGATTAGTAATTCTGATAAGAAGAGTAAGCCACTAAATAATATAAGATATAATAGATATATAGTAAGTAATTACGCTAAGTTTAAACAAACTTACCATAATTACATAAAGATAAAAGAAAAAAACTTAAATACTTTGTTATACGCTATTATGATATATGAAGATAAAAATAGAAGTAGTTTTAAAAGAAGTATTGATAATATATTTTATGGAAAGTTAACTAAAGTTACTAAGCTTGGTATTATGCAGATGGAAACACCAGTATATATTAATGATATAGATAGTATAAGTATGGCTTGTAATAAGTTAAATAAGATATATACTAGTTTGAGTAGAAAGAAGAAGTTAGTAGAGGTTAAAGATATTTTAAAAGAGTATTATAAAGAAGATACTAGAAGTACTGATATAATATATATTTATAATATACTAATAGAATTTAATGAAAATTAAAAAATAACGGCTCATTGGAGTCGTTATTTTAAGATTAATCTTTTATCTTTGTTATCGATTAAGTTATATGCTAAAGCATATTTACGTTCTAGAAATTTAAGACTTGAGTCATACCAACCCATTTGTTCACGGATAAGAGTCTCACAATTTGGTTCATCAAGATATCTTTGATATAGTTTTAACATTTGAAGATCTGGACCAACCATCTTAATTAAAAACGCAGCTTTTTCTTCAAACTTAAATAGTCCTACATTATACTTATGTTGATAATTTAAAAATCTTAATACATAGTAATAAATGTTGTCTGGAAAAGAATTATCCCTATTAGCACTAGTAACTAATCCATCTTGATAATCTTTAATTAGATTATCAATTCTTTCTAAGTCTTCTTGGGTTAAAGTAAATTTAAACTTTAAAGCATTAACTCCGGTCATGTATTGATAAAACTTCATTTTAATTATGTCACGATCTTGTGATAACATATCTATTCCCCCTTCATAAGTACTAGTATCATACTAAAAAAGTTTCCAAAAGTCAAGACATATATGATATAATGTCTAAGAAATGAGGTATTAACGTGAAAATTAAGTACGATTTATTAAAAAAAGAAGCTCATAGTGAAGCTAGACTTGGGTTAATTCATACTAATTATGGAACATTTGAAACACCAATGTTTATGCCAGTAGGAACTCAAGCTACGGTAAAGACTTTATCGGTAGAAGAATTAAAAGCATGTCATTGTGGTATTATCTTAGCTAACACTTATCATTTATGGTTAAGACCAGGAGAAGATATTATTGATGAAGCTGGGGGATTACATAAGTTTATGAATTGGGATGGACCAATATTAACTGATTCAGGAGGATTTCAAGTATTTTCTTTAGCTAAGAGAAAAGATATAACTGAAGAAGGAGTTAAGTTTAAGAATCAATATAATGGAGATAATTTATTACTTACTCCCGAAAAATCTATTCAAATTCAAAATAAGTTAGATAGTGATATCGCTATGAGTTTTGATGAATGTATTGGGTACCCTGCTACTTATGAATATTGTAAGCAGTCAGTAGAAAGAACTTTAAGATGGGCTAAAAGGGGAAGGGATGCTTTTAATAATCCAAGACAAAGTTTATTTGGAATTGTTCAAGGTGGCGAATATGAAGATTTAAGACGTCATTGTGTAGAAGAATTAACTAAAATGGATTTTGATGGTTATTCAATTGGTGGTACTAGTGTAGGAGAAGATAAAGAAACCCAATATAAAATGGTAAGATATGCCACTAAGTATTTACCAAAAGATAAAGTTAGATATTTAATGGGTGTAGGAGATCCTATTGATATTGTTGAAAATGTTATTAATGGAGTAGACATATTTGACTGTGTTTCACCAACAAGATTAGCTCGTCATGGTCATGCTTTAACAAAGTATGGTAAGATAAACTTAAAAAATGCTAAGTATAAGAGAGATTTTAGTCCAATAAGTGAAGAGTGTGACTGCTATGCTTGTAAGAATTATACTAAAGCTTATATTAAGCATTTAATAAATTGTGATGAGACATTAGGGGCTAGATTATTATCAATACATAATATTAGATATTTAATTCATTTAACAGAGGAATTAAGAGACGCTATTAAGGAAGATAGAATATTAGAGTATAGAGAAGAATTTATTAAAAATTATTATGGAGAAAATTATGAATACAAAAAATATTAATTTAATTCTAATTTTAATTATTATCTCATTAGTCATTTTTCCAACGTTATTTTATGTAAAAAAAGAACATAATGCTAATTTATGGAAAGTGGTTAATAAGAGAGTAGTGGAAGCGGCAGATCGTTGTAAAAATGAATCTGGATGTAAGGAAAATACGGTTACTGTGGGATATTTAATAGAAAGAGGATACTTAGATACAGTAGTAAATCCTATAACAAAAGAGATTATTTCTAATGATTCTTATGTTGATTATAGTTCAAATGAGTTTATTATAGTTAATTAATTGAAGGGCTAAACTTGTAGATGGGCGGTTTAGCCCTTTTTTTTACACATTTTATGTAAAGTTGTAAGTTTCTAAAATTTGTGAGTTTTTGAAATTCTGCAAAAAAAACTATGCAGTTTTTAAATTTTAGAGCGTTTTTTGCGTTTTAAACGCGTTTTTGCTGCAGAATTTTGCATTTTTGTGTTTTTGACTTTTAATTTTTTTCCTGTAAGATACATGAGCGAAGGAGGAAGTAAAATGCAAAATTAGATTAAAAAAAGAGCTAATTGCTCTTAAAAACATCCTTTAAAATCTCATATGCTTCATCCTGCTTAATAGTTACCGGTTTCATATGATAATTAGGAAGTAAATGCATATGATAATGCTTAATTGCTTGAGACTCTCCATAATTTACTCTAGTTGAAAAACTCTTTGCCTTCATTTTATCCATTAAAGTAGGCATAATCTCTTTAACCACATCATTAATATGAATAAGTAACTCATCAGGTATCTTAGTTAAATCTTCATAATGAGTTTTAGGAATAATCAAAGTATGCCCATCACTATCAGGATATAAATCTAAAATCCCAATAACTAAATCATCTTCATATATCTTCTTACAAGGAATTTCTCCCTTAATCATTTTACAAAATAAACAATCCATATAATCACCCTAAGAAAAGTATAGAAAAAAATTATAATTTAGTCAAGAAATACTAATAAAGTGCATAAATTATGTTGAGGAGAGTGTTTATGGCCGAATATAAAGAAATCGTTACAAAAGCAGTAATTGCTAAAGGTAAAAAGTCAACTTCTAATAAATATACCTTAGAACCAGAAGAAATACCTAATACTATTTTAGGATGTTGGGTAATAAATAATACATTCAATGGTACCAGTGTTGGAGACTCAATTATTGTTAATGGTTCTTTTGACGTTAATGTTTGGTATTCCTATGATAATGATTCTAAAACCGCAGTAAGTACTAAAAAATATAACTATAGTGATACCATGCATATGAAGAGTCTTAATTCCCTAGATAGTAGACCAGAAGTCTTAGTAAAGAGTTTAAAACAACCAACAGTTGCAGATGTTAAGATTGATAATGGCGTTGTTAATTTAAGTATTGATAAAGAACTAGGTATTGAAATAGTTGGCAATACCAAAATCAAAGTACCAGTAGAAACATTAGATGATGATTACGAAATCTTAGAAGATGATCCACCTTTAGAAGAAATAGATAAAGTAAACGAAGATTATTTAAAATAAGGCATAGTAATATGTCTTTTTATGTGTTAACCAAAAATAGTTGACAGCACCTTTAAGGTATGCTATTATATAGATATTGAAAGAAACGGAGGTTATGAAAATGGCTGTAAAATTAAGATTAAAAAGAATGGGAAGTAAGCAAAAACCTTTCTATAGAATTGTTGCTGCTGATGCAAGAAGTCCAAGAGATGGTAGATTTATCGAAACTGTTGGTACTTATAACCCATTAAAGAACCCAACTGAAATCAAAGTAGACGAAGAAAAAGCTCTAACTTGGTTAAATAATGGTGCTCAACCAACTGACACTGTTAGAAGTATCTTAACTGAATCTGGCATTATGAAGAAACATGCTGATTCAAAAACTAAAAAGAAAGCGTAAGTTATTCTATGGAGTTAGTAGAATTTACTGAATACTTAGTAAAATCAATTGTTAGCGAACCAGAACTAGTTAAAGTATCCTCTTTTGGTGGCGAGGAAGACTCTATTATTTTAGAAGTTATCGTCTGCGAAAAAGATCGTGGTACTGTAATCGGTAAGGGTGGCAAAATGGCTAATGCAATTCGTACTTTAGTCCAAGCTCATGCTTACATCTTAAAAACTGGTAAAGTTAAATTAAACATTGATTCATTTTAAAATACCTTCGGGTATTTTTTCTAAAGGGAGGTTATATGGTCTATCACGAATTAGAGCCAATCTATGATACCAGTTCTAAAATTTTAATTTTAGGTTCAATGCCTAGTATTACTTCAAGGAAAGAAAAATTTTACTATGCCCATCCAGCTAATCGATTCTGGCACGTATTTGAAATTCTCTATCAAACTAAGTTAGATACCATACCGGCTAAGAAAGAATTTTTATATATCCACCACATTGCCTTATGGGATGTCATATACTCTTGTAATATCAAGAATTCTAGCGATAGTACGATTAAAGATGTGACTTATAACGATATTCCAGGTCTTCTTGCTAAAACAAAGATTAAAAAAATTTACTGCCTTGGTAGGAAAGCCTATGACCTATATGAAAAGAACATTTATCTTAAAACCAATATCCATGCCACATATCTTCCCAGTACTAGTCCTTTAAACGCCTCACTATCCTTAGAAGATTTAGTTAGAAAATACGCGATTGTCCTTGACAACAAGTAAAAAAAGTTTATAATAATAAGTCCAAAAAGGAGCGTATAATATATGAAAGAAGAAACTATAAATTTTACTGACGGCGTTAAATGGTTCGATAAAAATAAAGCTTTAAATAGCAAAATCGATGGTTTTGTTTATTATAGTGAATTAAAGAAAAATCTATCTGGTACTGGCACTGATAACTATATTTCTAAAGCCTTAGATACTATTCTTTGGGAACGCTTATACGGTTTTAATAAACTATATACTTATGTAATTTCTGGAACCGAGTTTAGCGAGAACTACAAGAATGCCGTTGTTGACCGCTTAAAATGCATGAACCTTTATGACGAAAAGATAATGGCTTATACTGATTTACGTGTTAAAAAAATTAAAACTCTAGCATATTACGATGTCTTAAAGAAATCTAATACGACATTCAAAAATAAAGCGGGAATTTATTTGTTATATCAAGGACTACTAGACAAAATAGAGTGGAAATTAAGTGAAAAAGAACCAATGAAAGCCGATATCTTAAGAGATATCGACCAAATAATGGCAATCTCTCTTCAAGCTGAAAATAACGTAAGGCTTCAAGAAGATATTGATTTCAAAGTTCTAGAGCGTGGCATTAGAATTCAACTTCAAAATTACTTAATGCATGCTGATTTACTAGATTTCCAGGATATGAATTTGCCAAAAGATAAAGAATACATAAGACGTGTTTCTATTGCCCAAAAAATTCTTGGCGAAACTAAAAGTACAGAAGAAAACAATTATCTTCAAAATAAACTTAACATGAACCGTCTATCTTTAGCGCTTAATAAATATCGTTATGGTCAAAGTAAAAATTTAAATAAACAAAAATAGGCATAGCAATATGTCTTTTTCTGTGGTACCATTGTATTAAGTAGAGGTGCAATATGTTAAAAAATCTTAATAATAATCAAAAATTAATAATTTCCCATGTGGCTGATATCGACGGTGCCGGTTCTGTCGTCCTAGCTTTGGAGTACTTCAAGGGTAATATCGATTACATCTTATGCGAAGCTAAAGAACTAGAGAGCATCTTTGATATGGACTTGAATTACGAAGAAATCTTTATTTGTGATTTACCTTTATTTCCTGAGGCTATTGCCAAGATTAACTCTAAGTATGCTTCTAAAATAAAACACTTTGACCACCATGAATTACAATTAGACGAGGTTCCACCATACTACAATACCCACCCAACATTAAATAATCGTCTTTCCTGTGGCACGGAATTATTCTATAACTATCTTTTATCCTTACCCAATAGTAATATCCTAACATCAACCTTTTATCAAGAATTTGTTGAAGCCGTAAGACAGCAAGATAACTGGGACTTTGGCACCCTTGAGAACCTTGGCCGTAACTTAGCTGCTATCCATGCCTTACTAGGGCCAATTTCCTACCTAGATTTTGTTTTAAATTTAGATAAATCTAATCATTTTACCATACCTAAAACATATTTAGATATCTTAAAATCACAAGAAGATGTCATGAATCGTTATATTGCTAATGCCCTAAATAATATTTATATAACCAATATCTTTGGCTATAGAGTAGGGGTAAGTATCAGCGAACAATATCGTTCTAATTTAGGACACGCTATTTGCAAAAGCACTGGCATAGATTTTATCTTAATCATAAATTTCAGCCGTATGTCTGGATCCCTAAGAACCACTAAAGACGATATTGACTTAAGCAAAATTGCTAAAAAGTTCCATAAAAATGGTGGTGGTCACCCTAAAGCATCCGGTTTTACCCTAGACCAAAGCTCCTTAAAACTTTTAAAGCCAATTATCAACGAATACTTAGAAAACATAAAATAATATAGAGGTATGTATGGGAAGAGATATTGATAAAATTTTAAAATATCAAATATATGTTATTGAAGAAGAAATAGGCAAATTAAAAAAAGAAGTCCATAATAATAAACTGCTTTTAGAGTATCTTTTAAATAGTGACCCCAAAAGCCATTTAGAAGAAATTAAGCAAATACGCACCACAGTCTATGAACTAGGACATAAAATAAAAATTCTAAAAGCAGAGCGTAAGAAAGTCGTTGACCATTTAGAAGCCTATAACATTGCTAAAACTAATATTAGAAAGTCTAATATTAAACGTTCTAAGACTAAAGTAAGACCAAGTTATTATTTTGAATAATTGGTCTTTTTGTTTGCCTTTTGAAAAACACACGCAAAAATATTGAAGATACGTCAATTTAATGATAAAATAATATTGACTTAAAGAGGTGAATAATTATGGATAAAACAACTCTTTTTGATGTAGCAACATTTAAAAGTGAAGTAATCACAAAAACATTAAAAGAAGTATATAAGTCATTAGAAGAAAGGGGATATAACCCAATTAATCAAATTGTTGGTTATATCATAAGTGGGGATCCAGGATACATTAGTAACTATGAGAATGCTAGAAGTAAAATGCTTGAACTAGATCGTAGTGAATTAGTAGCCTTACTACTTAAAAATACGTTAGAAAAATGAGAGCTTTAGGACTAGATTTAGGGACTAAAACCTTAGGGGTTGCCATATCCTTAAGCGGTATTTTAGCTAACCCTTACAAAACAATTTTTTATGACGGCACTTCTTATGACCCCTTAATCAAAGAATTAAAAACGATTATTACTCAAAATAATATCGATACTTTGGTACTAGGACTTCCCAAAAACATGGATAATTCCCTAGGTTTTGCTGCCGAACGTAGTTTGAAATTTAAAAGTGCTTTAGAACAAAACTTCAACTTAGAAGTAGTTTTAATTGACGAAAGACTAACTACCACTGAGGCAGAAAAATTCTTACTTGCTAACGACATGTCTCGTAAAAAACGCAAGAATGTAATTGACAGTGCCGCTGCCATGATTATTCTAGAGACTTATTTAAAAATGAAAGGAAACAATTAATGAAAGAAAATAATAAAAGCAAATTCACCCTAATCGACGATTCCGGAGTAGAAAGAGAATATGAAATGCTTTTTACCTTCGATAGTGACGAAACTAAAAAAAGCTACATGGTTTATACTGACCATGATAAAGACGCTGATGGTAAAGAAAAAGTCTATGCTTCAATATTCGATCCAAACGGTCTAGACAAAAATATCTACCCAATCGAAAGTGAAAAAGAATGGCTAACCATTTGTAATATCTTAAACTCAATTCAAGCAAAGATAAAGGACGAAAAATAGCAAATGAAAAAAATAGTAAAAAGAATAATAATCGGGGTTTTGATATTTTTTATTTGCACAATTGTCGCACTAGTTATATACTATAAGAGTTCTTTGAACCCAGTCGGTAAAGAACATCAAAATATCACATTCACCATTGAAACCGGTGAGTCGACAAAGAAAATTTTAGCTAACTTAAAAGAAAACAAGTTAATTAAAAACGACTTAACTGCCAGTATCTATGTTAAACTAAACAAAGTCACCAACCTTCAAGCTGGTACTTATATCTTAAATGACGATTTAAGTTTAAAAGAAATACTTACAAAGTTTCAAAAAGGTGATGTCTTAAAAGACGAAATTACTATGACTTTTGTTGAAGGCAAGAGATTAACATATTTTGCTGAGGTAATTGCTAATAACACTGATTACACTAAAGAAGAAGTCTTAAAAGTAGCCAGTGATAAAACATTCTTAGAAAGTTTAATTAACAAGTATTGGTTTATAACTAATGATATCTTAAATAGCAAGATATATTATCCATTAGAAGGGTATTTATTTCCTGATACTTATAGTTTTAAAAAAGACGCTAGTATCGAAGATATCTTAACAACCTTAGTTGCTAGTCTTGGCAAAAAGTTAGAACCATATAAAACTGAAATTGTAGCTTCTAAATTCAGTGTTCATGAAATATTAACTCTGGCATCTATAGTCGAATTAGAGGGCGCTAACTCTAACGACCGTGCCGGAGTAGCCGGAGTATTTTATAATCGTATCAATGCTGGTTGGACTTTAGGTAGTGATGTTACAACATACTATGCCGAACAAAAAGGCTTTGATGAAGAACTAACCATGAATGCCTACAACTCATGTAACGCCTACAACACCAGAGGCACATGTTTCACCGGTCTTCCAGTCGGTCCAATCTGTTCCAGTGGCCTAGAAAGCTTAAAAGCAACCATTGAACCAGAAAGTGGAAACTACTACTATTTTGTAGCTGATAAAAATAAAAAAACATACTTTATGAGCACCAGTGCTGAGTTCCAACAAAAGATAAATGAATTAAAAAGGGATAATTTGTGGTATACTTATTGATAGGTGGTTTTAGAAATGAAAGAAAATATATTAGAAATTGAAAAATATGCTAAAGAAAACAACGTTCCAATAATTGAAAAAGACTCTATATGTTACATCATGCAATACATTAAAGAACATAACGTTAAGAGTATTTTAGAAATTGGCAGTGCAATTGGTTATTCATCAATTCTTATGGCCTCAAGTAATCCTGATACTGTAGTTACTACAATTGAACGTGATGAACAACGTTATATGGAATGTTTAAAAAACATAAAAAAATGTGGTTTAGATAAAAAGATTAATGTCGTTTATCAAGATGCCTTAGAACTAAATCTAACTGGTGTTTCTTATGACTTAATCTTCATTGACGCCGCTAAAGGCCAATATACTAAATTCTTCGAAAAATATAAATACTTCTTAAATAAAGGTGGCGTTATAATTACCGACAACTTAAAATTCCATGGTTATGTTGGTAAAAGTGAGACTATTGAAAGTAAGAATTTAAGACAATTAGTTAGTAAAATAGAAAGTTACATTGATTTCTTAAAGAACAATGACGAATTTGAAACGGAATTTTTAAATATCGGCGACGGAATCAGTGTCAGTAAAAGAAAAAATGAAAAATAATTATTTAATTAGTATTAACAATTTAACTGATATAGATAAATATAAGAAAGTGGGAGGCTCTGCTTTCCTTTTTGCATTAGATTCTTACACTATTGGTTATAATACTTTCACTATTGAAGAAATAAATAGTATTCAAAATGAAACTAAATATGTCTTAATAAATAGATTACTAAGTAGTAGAGATATTATAAATATTGAAACTATTCTTCCTAAAATAGAATGTAATGGGTTTGTTATCGAAGATATTGGCTTAATAAACATTCTTAAACCTTTAAATAAAAAAATAATTCTTTTTATGAATCATTTTAACTGCAACTATGTATCTATAAATGAATGGTTAGAATATGTAGACTCCGTAGTAGTAAGTAATGAACTAACCGAAGATGAAATAGAAACAATTGTCAAAAATACTAAAAAGCCAGTTGTAGTTCAAGTATTTGGACATAACCAAATGATGTATTCCAGAAGACTTTTACTAACTAATTATTATCAAAAGTTTAATTTACCATACCAAAATAATAAAATCATTAAAGATAAACTTGGTAATATGGAAATATTAATGTGTGAAAATAAATACGGAACAGTTGGCTATACACCTAAAATATTTGATGGAAGAAGACTGCTTAAATTAGATAATGTACTATATTTTTATATAAATACTAGTTTTATTGAACTAGATACAGTCTTAGATTTTCTAAATAACAAAGAAATACCTAACAGTGATTCTGGTTTCTTAGATAAACCAACCGTATTTAAAATAAGTGACATGAAGTAGGTGATGATATGATAGAACTATTAAGCCCAGCGGGCGATTTAGAACGTTTAAAAATTGCTCTTTTATATGGTGCGGATGCCGTCTATATTGGGGGTCGTGACTATAGTTTACGTGCTAATGCTAAAAACTTTAGCTTAGATGATATGGCTGAAGCTGTTTCATATGCTCATAGTATGCAAAAAAAAGTCTATGTAACCGTAAATATCGTTCCTCATAATAAAGACTTAGATGGGTTAGAAGACTACTTAAAAAAACTAGATAATATCGGTGTTGATGCCATTATCGTAAGTGATATCAGCATTATGCTACTTCATAAACGTCTAGGTCTTAAAATGGAACTTCATATATCTACCCAAGCTAGTATCTATAACTATGAAACCGTTAAATTTTATCAAAGTTTAGGAGCAAAAAGAGTAGTTCTTGCAAGAGAAGCTAATAAAGAAAACATCAAAATGATTAAAGATAAAACTGGCGTTGATATCGAATGTTTTATCCATGGCGCTATGTGTACATCCTTTAGCGGTCGTTGTGTCATGTCAAATTATGCCACATTAAGAGATTCTAACCGTGGTGGCTGTTGCCAAGTATGTCGTTTTATCTTCGATATTGGAGAGGCCGAAGCATATTCCATGACTCCAAAAGACTTAAACATGGTTCCCTATATTGAAGAAATGATTAAAGTAGGAGTTAACTCTTTTAAAGTAGAGGGGCGTATGCGAAGCATTTATTACATTGCTACCGTAATATCCGTATATCGAAATTTAATTGATAAAATTAGAACGAATACTAATACTTTGGCATATACTAAATACTGTCTAGATATATTAAATAGATGTGCTAACCGTGATTCCACACCCCAATTTTTTGATAAATTACCAGGTGTAAATGAACAATACTATCTCGGTCGTGATGAGGTTAGTAACCAAGACTTTTTAGGTATAGTCTTAGACTATAATGAAAATACTAAAGAAGTAACCCTAGAACAGAGAAACTATTTTAAACCAGGAGATGTCGCTGAATTCTTTGGCCCAAATAAAGAAGCCATAACAATTACTATTCCGGAAATTAAAAATAGTGAAGGTGCTGTTTTAGACGCTGCTCGTCACCCACGAGAAATAATCAAATTTAAAACTGATATTAAGTTAGAAAAAATGGATATGTTACGAGTAAAAGTGTTTGACATATCTAATTATTTGTAGTATTCTTATGTAGATAATTTTGTAAGGAGAAATTAAGATTAAAATGAAAAAAGAACAAGTAATATATTTAACTCCCCAAGGTTTCTTAGATTTAGAAGCTGAGTTAAATGATTTGAAATTAAATAAAAGACCTGCTGTTATTCAAGCATTACAAGAAGCAAGAGCCTTAGGTGACTTAAGTGAAAATGCTGAATACGACAGTGCTAGAAATGAACAAGCCCAAGTAGAGGGTAGAATAAAAGAACTTGAATTCAAGTTAGAACATTGTCAAGTAATGGATGGTGGTAATAAAGATATCGTATCTGTTGGATCTACTGTTACTATTGACTATGTTGATGATGATGATACCGAAGTATTTTCCATCGTTGGTTCAATGGAAGCTGACCCTTTTGAAAATAAAATTTCTAACGAATCTCCAATAGGAAAAGCTATTCTTGGTAAAAAAGTTGGCGATATTTGTGATGTACCATCTCCAAATGGATCATATCAAGTAAAAGTTGTAAAAATTGCTTAAAAAGGTTTGCAATAAACATAAAACTTAGTTAAAATAAGAACAAAGAAAGAGGAAGATTATGGAAAACGTAAAAACAATTGAAAAAGAATATAAAGGTAGCGTTTGGGAATCTGCTTTAGATAAAGCTTTCCAAAAAGCTAAAAAAGATGTTAAAGTAGATGGCTTTAGAGCTGGTGCTGTACCAAAAGAAATATTTATTAAAAAATATGGTATTGAAAGCCTATATAACGATGCTGTAGATATTATCTTACAAGAAAACTACAACACAGTTATGGAAGAATCTAAGTTAGAACCAGTATGCCAACCAAAAGTAGACATTAAAGACATTAATAAAGATAGTCTAACATTAGAATTTACTATTATTGTAAAACCAGAAGTTACTCTAGGAGCTTATACTGATTTAAAAGTTAAAAAAGATAAAGTTAAAGTAACAGAAGAAGAAATCTCTGAAGAAATTAAAAGATTAACTTCTAGATTTGCTGAAATCGTAGTTAAAGAATCTGGTGAAGTTGTAGAAGGTAACACTGTTGTTATTGACTATAAAGGTACAATGGATGGCAAAGAATTTGATGGTGGCTCTGCTGAAAACTATCCATTAGAAATTGGTTCTCATACTTTTATTCCTGGCTTTGAAGAAGGAATTGTTGGTATGAAAAAAGGTGAAGAAAAAGTTCTAAAACTTAAATTTCCAGAAAACTATACTGAAGAGTTAAAAGGTAAAGATGTTTCGTTTGCTGTTAAAGTAAATGAAATCAAAGAAAGAGTATTACCTGAATTAAATAAAGACTTCTATGAAGACTTAGGATATAAAGATATCAATACTGAAGAAGAATTCAATGCTAAAATTAAAGAAGAATTAGAAAAAAGAAAATCTAATGAAATTGAAAATAAATACACTGAAGATTGCTTAAATAAAGCTGTTGAGGCTATGAAAGTAGAAATTAATCCTGAAATTATAGATGATGAAGTGCATAGAATGTTACATCAAATGGACGAATCACTAAGACAACAAGGCTTAACTTTAGACCAATACATGCAATTCACTAAGACTACTCATGAAGACTTACATAAACAAGCTGAACCAGAAGCTTTAAAAAGAATTAAAGAAAGATTCTTACTAGAAACAGTTGCTGAAAAAGAAAATATCAAACCAACTAAAGAAGAAATCGCTGCTCGTATTGACGAATTAACTAAAGTTTATGGTGTTTCTAAAGAAGAATTACTAGAAGGCTTCGGTGGCGAAGATATGATAACTTACGATGTTAAAATGCGTAAAGCCTTAGAAATCATTACTAAATAAAAATGTTAAGAGAAAATCTTAGCATTTTTTTAATATATCCATAACATGAGAAGAAAAACCCAGTATTTCCGGACGTTCACATATCGACAAATGATATTTTAAGTATAAATTAAATTCTTCTTCATCTAAATCATTAATACTCTTTCTAATATAATCAGTAAGGCCATCTTGGGCTATGATCTTAACTCGTTTTAAAGAAAGAATATCTTTATATCTATTAATATCTTCTAGTCTTACCATACTATAAAGGTCGTCACTCTTTGGTGTTACATGAAAACTACTATCAATCAAATTATTCTTGATACTATCCTTAATTGTCCTTTCCATAAACCCATGTTTAATAATCGCATACTCATTCATATAATAGCTGATAAATATCAACCCACCAGGTTTTAAAACTCTTTTGGCTTCACTCAAAGCCTTAATCTTATCACTATCACTAATCGAATGATACATCGGCCCAAAAAGAATAACTATCTCAAAAGAATTATCCTTAAATCTTGTTAAATCTAAAGCTGTACCTTGAAAAGATGGAAACTCACTACAATTTTTTCTTAACGTCATTAAATTATGTTTAACCAGTTCCAGTGCCGTAACGTCATATCCCAACTTATGAAGACTTATCGCATAACGCCCCGTTCCAGCACCAACATCTAAAATCTTTGGCTCCTTAAAATCTTTAAGATACGCCAAAATATACTTCATAGCGGTTTCATATTCCACAATCCCATGGCGTCTTAACAACCTTTTATCTTCATTAAACTTATTATAATAATTAATTATATTTTCTTCATTCATAATATCCCTCACGTAATATCATATATAATTTCTCTAGATATTTCAAATCATTTTTCACACAAGTGTCATACTAAAATAATTTATTCATATAGTTAACTAGAGAGGAATGATTATATGAGGATGATTGTGCCTTATGAAAAAGAAATAACATTTAATACTAAAATTGCCCAGATTAGTTCGATATCTTTAGAATACGAAGCTAATGTTTTAGGAAGTGACTTAAGTGGAGACTTTATTGTTTCTGGTGAATATAAAATACATGAAGTAAGCGTTAATAAAGAACCTTTTAAATATCGTTTACCATTTAATATCTCCCTAGACGACGACCTAATTAGAGACAGTCTAAAATACGATATTTATAATTTTACTTATGAGGTTAAAGATGAAGATACCTTAAAAGTAAATATTGAATTTTTATTAGAAGGGGAGGTTGTTGAAAAAATGCCACAACCTGAAATGAAAGTTGAAGAAACTAAACCAGAACCAGAAAAAGAAGAGAAAGAAACCTCTGAAGAAAGAGACATTAATGTTACCAATAACGAACTTGATGCCTTGTTAAATCAAATCGATATTAAAGAAAAAGAAGCCGACAAAAAAGTTGAAATCACTAACAACATCGATATCAAAGATAATAAAGTCGATACTAAAGTTGATAATAGTAAAAACGAAGAAATGATTTTAAATAATGCCTTAAATGCTTCCAATACTTATGTTACTTACCATATCCATGTTGTAGGAGAAAATGACACGATAGATTCTATTACTAATAACTATAAGATATCCAAAGATATTCTAAGTGAATACAATGATTTAAGTAACCTAAACATAGGCGATAAAATCTTAATACCCGAACTTCAAGATGAATAGAAGTATTGACGTATTAAAAGAAATCTATAAACCATATCGTTACACCATTAAAGGAAGCTCTACCATAATTGAAAGTACCTCCGGTAACTTTGTTATAAAACCCAAAACCAAAGATTTAAAAGAACTTTTTGCATATCTTAATTCCCGCAACTTTCATAATTTTCCTAAGTTAGTCGATAGTTCTAGAAGTGATACCTATGTCTTCGAATACCTAAACGATATCTCCATGCCCCAAGAACAACGCATCCAAGACCTAATCACCTTAGTTGCAAAACTTCATAACAAAACCTCTTTCTATAAAGAAGTCAGTGAAGACAAATATAAAAGTATTTACGAAGATATAAAAAATAACATTCTCTATTTAAAAGAATATTATAATAATTTATTTGATATTAGTTATAACGATATCTACTTAAGTCCTTCCAAGTACTTATTCATGCGTAACTATACCAAGATAAAAGACTGTCTTCTATTTTGTGAAGCCGAATTAGATAAATGGTACGATTTAGTTAAAGATATTCGTAAACAACGCGTCAGTGTCGTCCATAACAACTTAGCCCTTAGGCATTTCTTACGTAATGAAGAGTCTTATCTTATTAGTTGGGATAAGGCTTTAATTGATACTCCCATATTAGATATCGTTAATCTTTATAAGAATGAATATTATCATACCACCTTTGAGCCGATTCTCTCTAAGTACTTTGAACTAGTATCTCTTCATGAAGACGAAAAGACTTTATTATTTATCATGTTATCCCTGCCTTGGCAAGTAAAAGAAACCTCAAGTGAATTTGATAACTGCAAAAACTATAACGAACTTTTAGACTACATATATAAAACTGAAAAACTAATACGGCCATATTATTCTAAAAAGTAAGAAAAATAATAGACAAACTTCGATAAGCAGTAAAAAGATATTCCACCTAAAAGGCAAAATCAATGTAATTAAAGTTTGATAAAAAATTAAAATTGATAACCCCAAAATTGCTAATACCGTAAAGAAGCCTGGGATACGTGGACCTTTATTGCACATAACATCACCTAGTGTATTATATGCACTAATTTGCCATTTGCACTATCCTCTAATTTATTATATAATGTTTTTAGAATAGAAGAGGGCCTTATGGAAATTAAAAATGTCATTAAACGTGAACTATCTCTAACTATAATTGAAACCATTATTGTCTTAATAATTATTATTTTTATTGCTCTAGAACTAGGTAAATACTTCTTAAGAAATAATCTAACTAAAACTGTAAAAGTAGATAACTTAATTGTTGAATTAAACCCCATTATAGATACTAAACTAAGTAGTCTAACTGACTATGAAGGTCTAAACCTTAAAGGTAATAACATTACTATAACTAATAATAATGATATAACTAAGTACCAACTACTAATCTGTGGTAATAAAGATAATGATAATACCATAAGAGTAGGGCTAAATAACTACCTAATTAGAAACCTAAACAACTTTCCCTACGATAATGACTGCTATACTCTAGATACTAGCGAAATAAAAGACCACTCCACAACTATCTACCAAATCAAACTTTGGCTTAATAAATCAAGTAATGCTACTAAAAAAGTAAAATACACCTTCCAAGTTAAAAAACTAGACTAAGTACTAGATAGAGAATAATACTACAAATAATATGATAAAACCTCGATATTAGAAAATTACTAAACATAATCTTAGAACCTTCTAAGATTTCTTTTATTTGGGTTAGAATACATAATCCCCCAAAGTTAATATATATCAAACTTAGAACGATACTTACCTTACTTTGACCCAAAGTCTTTAAATAATTAAGTCCCCCAGTAACTTCTAATAAACCCCTAAAAGTCTCTAAGTATTTAGGAACTAATATACTCATCATATTAAATACAATCATCGTCATAAATATCATAGTTAATACTGAAGTACTAGCGTTAATACTTTCTATAAATACCTTAATAAATCGTTCTTCTTTAGTCTTTACTATCTTAATATGTCCTTTCTTTCTTAAGAGAAGATAAAGAATAATATTACTTAGATATGACGATATAATAATTAAAATAGTAGTCTTTCTAGTAAGAAAGGTCCCTAACATACTACTTAAAAATAAAGGATTTAAAAAGAATGAACACATAATATAGACATTCGCATTCTCTGTATCAATAATTCCTTTATCTAACATATCTTTAGCAATAATCGCACTACTAGGGCTCCCACAAAGTAAGGAAGACATAAATATATAACTATAAGGACAGTGGGTAATCAAACTTAAATAGTAGGGTAAATTATAATTAATCAAGAGCTTTGAAATAATAAACATTGGCAATATATTAGGTAAAACGTTATTTAAAAATAAGTAACCTGTATTACTAACCGTAACTCTTAAAACCTCCATGTTTGTAAATAAAAAGTAAACCATCATAAACATTATAATATAGATAATAATATTTCTTTTCATAATTCTCCTTATCTTTGCTATAATTAAATAGGTGATTAGATTGGCTAATAAAATATATGAAAATATTAAACAAACTATCAAAGATAATTTTAAATTAATTATAAGTGTTATCTTTATAATCTTTATCTTTAACTTTGAATTACCATATGCCATTGAAAAACCAGGCGGTTATATTTCTTTAAACGATAGAATTAGTGTTACAAATGGTTATGAAACATCAGGTGATATTGGTATGGCTTATGTAACCATGGTTAAAGGTAGTATCCCTTTTCTTTTATATAGTAAATTAAATAGTAATTGGGATATTATAAAGAAAAGTGATATTACATATGATAATGAGACTATGAAAGAAATGAACGAACGTGAACGCCTATCTATGAAAGAAGCTTTAAGTAATGCGACAATTAATGCTTATAAAATGGCTAATAAATCTTATAAAGTAACAGAAACTAACGTCTATATTACTTATCTAAATTCTAATGATACCGAACTTAAAATGTTAGACCAAATCTTAGCTATAAATGATACTCCAATAACTAAGTTAGAAGATATTAAAGCAATCGTTGAAGCTAGTAGTATAGACGATTATCTTAACGTTAAAATCAAAAGAGATAATAAAGAAATGACTGTTAAAACCAAAGTCTTTGACCTCGAAGGCCAAAAGAAAATTGGTGTCGGTGTTACCTTAGATAAAAAAATCACCACTGACCCCGAAGTGAAAATAAAAGTTAAAAGCAACGAATCAGGACCCAGTGGGGGTTTAATGATGAGCTTAGCTATCTATAATAATCTTACCCCAGAAGATATTACGAAAGGCTTAAAAATAATTGGTACTGGAACTATCGACGAAGATGGCAACGTTGGCGAAATTGGAGGTATTAAATATAAACTAGCTGGAGCGGTTAAGAAAAAAGCTAAAGTATTTTTATGCCCTAAAGAAAACCTAGACGAAGCCCAAGAACTAGCCAAGTCTAATAAATATGATATCAAAATAATTGGTGTTGCTACATTTAAAGAAGCATTGGAGGAATTAAGTAAACTATGAATTATTACAGTAAAGATGTTTATAACGATTTAAAAAGTATTAATAAATGTTCATTTTTTAACGAATGGTATAGTATCGTTGAACCTATTCTTTTAAGTGATGAATTTCAACGTCGCAAGTTATTTCCTCACCATGACGATTCTGTCTGGGATCACTCAATTGATGTTTCTTTCAAATCATTCTTAGTTGCTAAATTCTATAAGTTAGATGTCTATACTGCCACCATTGCTGGATTACTTCATGATTTTTATCCCTATGCCTGGCAATATAATAAAGATCTCGAAACCCTAGATAAGAAATATCTAAAAAGATACCATCAAAAACATAAAAGTATTAAAGAACTTCATGGCTTTGTTCACGCTAAAGAAGCTAGTATCAATGCCGCTAAATATTTTCCTGACCTTGTAAATTCTAAAATACTAAGTTGTATCGAAACTCATATGTTTCCCCTAAATGTAAAACCTCCCATATACCTAGAAGGATGGGTTATAACCGGTGTTGATAAGAAAATAAGTGTTAGAATACTTAAAAATGTTCCTGAATTACCAAGCTATGTTGGATTAAAGAAAAAAGTTAAAACTCCTAATACTATTTTACAAAAATAGACATAAATTTATCGACTAAATCTTGAAACTATGCTATATTTAAAGTGGTGAAGTTAGTATGCAAAAGATAAGAAAACTATTAAACAACGAATATTTTAATTATATATTATGGTTGCTGTTAGTTTTTTTATCTTTTTTTACGATTGATTATATTACCCGTTATGCTTGTATGTTACACATTGACTGCTTAAATGTTCAAAACATCTATGCCACATACTTTAGCGTCTTCTGGATAATTATTCTAAGTCTTATTTTAATCTTTTTACCCAAAAAAGTAGGGAAGAGAGTATATATTATTTTAATATCAATATTTAGTATTTATGCTTTTGCTCTTCTTACCCATTTAAGTATTTTAGGACGTACTTTTAATATCTACGACTTATTCTCGGCTGGTGAAGGTCTAACTTACTTTAGCGATATTCTAAATCATTTAAACCCTTATGCCTTTCTTATTATCTTTTTAAGTATTATTTTGTGTGGGGTAGCTTTAAAACTATGGCCCGAAACTAGATTAGAAAACCGTGCCCTAGCATCTATATTTATTATTTTCTTATGTTTAGGGTTTACTTGTAAAACCAATGCCCAATATTACTTAAACGATACGGCCGCTACGGAAGAGTGGAATAGCTATGAAGAGCCTAAATTTATTTATGAAAGATTTTCTAATCCCACTAGTAGTCTTGAAGTATCTGGTCTTTATGAATTTATCTATCGTGATTTAACCTTGTATTTTAAAAAGGATAAAGCCATATCCCAAGACGAAGTAAATGAAATAGCCTCATACTTAGAAAGCCGTAAACTAACTAAAGAAAACAATCATACCGGAATCTTTGAAGGCAAGAATGTTATCATGATTATGATGGAAAGCGTTGATAATACCTACTTAAATAAAGATGTCATGCCAACCCTTAATAGTCTTAAAAGCAAATCCTTGTATTTTAAAAATCGTTATAGCCCTATCTACGGTATAGGCGCTACCTTCAATAGCGAATTTACATCACTAACCGGAACTTATTCTAGTACCGAGGGCATGGCCTCTTACTTTTATACCAATAACAACTATCAATATAGCCTTCCTAATCTTTTTAAAGAAAATGGTTACAAAGTTAACTCTTTCCATATGAATGACGGAAAGTTCTATGATCGCAGCCTCATGCATAAACAATTTGGGTTTGAAAAATATAATTCTTTTAAGGATTATACCGGGAAATACATAAGAACTGATAGTGAAATCTTAGATTATGATAATATCTATCAAGCAATTGCACCTGATGAACCATTCTTTTCTTTCCTAGTTACATATTCTGCGCACTTACCATACACCAGTGAAAATGAAGTTTGTCGAAACAAAATGCAAGATAAATTCTATAACAAAGATGATTATGAAACTAGTTGTTTTAAAAGTACTTTATATGATACTGATACCTTTATTAATAAATTAATTACTAAGTTAAAGAATGATAATAAACTAGATGATACAGTTATTATTTTGCATGGTGATCATCTTGCTTATTCTTACTCTAAACGCATTCAAATGGGTGGTAATGAGAACTACAATTTAAATAAGGGAGTTTACATGATTTATAATAGTAAAACTACTCCTGAAGAAATAGATACCTTAAATACTACTATTGACATGGTTCCAACCATTCTTAATTTATTTGATTTAAAAGGATATGACCCTAATAATTATCTAGGTATCGATACTTTTAATAAAAAAGCTAACCATATCGTATACTTTAGTGATTACAATTGGTATGATGGTAAAACCTACAGTGGCAATTTATCTAAAAAAGACTATCTAAATAATAAAAAATATGTTGATAACATGAATGACTATGTTGCTAATCTAATTGATTATGACAATAAAATAGTTATGCATGATTATTATAAATATAAAGAGTAATGTAATAAGGAGGAACTAATGAATAATTACAAAGATGCTCAAAATGAATTAAAAAATAATACGAAAGAGTTAGAAAGGGTAAACCAAGTCTTAGCAGAAATGTTAAAAAATCCTGAGATTAAAAAATTCTATAAAACATTAGAATATCAAGATGCTCTAGCTAAGAGAAATACTACTTTAGAACAAAACATGATTAAATTAAAAATAAGTGAGTGTAATCATATTCTTGCTCGTACAGTAAAGAAAACTACTACTGGTACTAGTGAAATAATATGTTTATGTTGTGGTCTAACAAATGCTTATGAAAATTATAGTCATTCTTCTAACGATAAGATTAATTTAATGAATATGCTTTATAATAATGCTTGTCTTACGGGTTCATTAAATGGTAAATTTGTTTGTGATGAAATTATTGATTATTATGAATTATTAAATGTCTATCAAGAAGCTGTAAAACTATTTGACGATAATAACGACTTAGTTAGAAGTTATATGAAAGAACATTTCAAAGATAAGAAATGTACTCTAAAAAAACGACCAATCACATTACCAGATGGCTATCAACATTTAAAAGATTAAATAAGCCTCAGTTTACACTGAGGTTTTAGAAAGAAGTATTCTTATGAGTTACAAAATACCAATTACAAGTGCTTTTCTAATATTTCCCTTTATTGCCTTTTTATTTACTATTCCATACATGTTAGTTCAATACCATAAGTATGGATCAATAAATAAATTTAGAACCATAATTATTTATTCCTTTATTTTATATTTAATAACTATTTACTTTTTAGTTATTTTACCTCTTCCAAGTATTAATTATGTTAAAGACTTGACTACGCCGAAGTACAACTTAGTACCATTTAAAGCAATACTAGACTTTATAAAAGAAACACCCCTAGTAATAACTAACCCTAGTACTTATATACTAGCCCTAAAAGATGCTAGTTTTTATACCATCGCATTCAATATAATCATGACAATTCCTTTCGGTATTTATCTAAGATACTACTTTAAATGTAGTTTTAAGAAAGTATTAGTATATTCCTTTATATTATCTTTGTTTTTTGAGATTACTCAACTTACAGGATTATACTTTATCTATCCTAGACCATATCGTCTTTTTGATATTGATGATCTAATTACTAATACCCTAGGTGGCGTAATAGGATACTTTATCGCTAATAAGTTGAAGTTTTTACCAACTAGAGAAGAAATAGATACTAAGGCCTTAGAAGATGGTAAAACTGTTTCTGGACTTCGTCGGATAACCTTATTTTTCTTAGATTTAATTATAGTTAGCTTAGGAGAAAGTTTGATAAGAATATGGATTAATAATGATTACATTAAATATCTTTTATATTTTATATACTTTGTCATTATGCCTAGTTTTATGAATAATCAAACCTTAGGCGGTAAGTTCTTAAACGTTAAATTTGAGTTTAAAATGAACAACTTTTTTGGCCTTCTTTTAAAAGAAATTACTATCATACTATATTATCAATTTATCCCTAGTATTATAGCTAGTGGCATATCTTATCTAAGTGAAATCAGTCTAAATCATGTCTATCTAGGTCTAATTATTATTGTATACTTCCTTATTTTATTCTTTATCTATATTATTACATTTATAAAAATTTGGAAAAATGGTCATATTTTCTATGATAAAGTATCTAGAGTAAAGTATATAAGTACTATTTTAGAAGGGAAAAATGGTAATAATTCCAACGCAAAGTCTTAACTCAATGCATAGACATAATTATGGCGGTATGATATTATAAAGTTGGTGAGAATATGAATAAAATATGTGTTTATACCTGTATTACAGGAAACTATGATAATTTAATAGAAATTAATAACATCGAAGAGGGCATAGATTATATTTGCTATACAAATAATAAAGAAATAAAATCTAAAACTTGGAAAGTTGAATACATTCAAGATGATAATTTAACTAATGTTCAATTAGCTAGAAAAATAAAAATACTTGGCACTCCAAAATTAGCTAAATATGATGTTGTTGTATGGATAGACGGTCGTATTTATTTTGAGAAAAGCATCAAAGATTTTATTAAGGAATATGTCGATTTAAAAAATTATGATTTGGTAGGGTTTAAACATTTTTGCCGAAACTCGATAAATAACGAAATGATAGCAAACTATGAAATAGAAAAAATTGACATTACTGGTCTTAATAAACTAGATAAATTTTACAAAAAAGAGAAATTTCCTGATAACTGTGGGCTAATTGAAACAACGCTACTATTTAGAAATTTTAACAATACGAAATTAAATAAAGCAATGCAAGACTGGTTTAATATGATTTTAGAGTATTCTTATCGTGATCAGTTGTCATTTAATTATGTTGAATGGAAAAATAAGTTAAAAGTAAAATACTTAGACATAAACATTTGGGATAATGAATATTTCAAATTTAATCTGCATAGAAGTGAACCTATTAAAGTAAGCTATATTCCTGGGTATTCTCAAACTTATGATATGTCAAATATTTGCACCCACAATATCTTATCTAATGGCAGTATAAAACTTACATATACTTTTAATTCTAACGCAGATATATTAAGATTGCTATTTAACACTAGAAAAAAGTTAGTCTTAGTCAATTTAGAAATTTATGTAAATAAAAGTAAAATCAATAGTTTTATTATAGAAAATAGTAAGAAAATAAACAGTAAAATATATTTTATTAATCTACCCATAATTAATATAAATCACAGTTTTAAAAAGGGCGATAAAGTTTTAATTAAATGCTATCTTGAAGGTTTAAATAAATATGAAGCTAATGATAAGCTATACTCAGTTGAAAGTGAAAGCATAATCTCTAAAGGAAAGCTTTATAAAAAAATTAGTGAAAATGAAACTATAATTGCCAAAAAAGAATCAAAAATTTTTAAGCAAAAAGCCGAAATTACTATATTAAAAAAACAAAACGCAGAATTAAAAAAAGAATTAGAAGAAGTGCAATTTAAATATAGTGAAATAATAAATAGTAAGCGTTGGCAAAAGATCAATAGCATTCTTAAAATCATTGGAAAGTAGAAAATAATCACTAACAAGAGGCTAAAATTGACTATAATCACTTCAAAAATGTCTAAAAGTGTAAAAACAGTGGAATTGCGCTGTTTTTTTGTGTTATACTATCTTTAGAAAGTTGAGATGTTAAAATGGCAAATAAAAAAGAAAATAATACTGCGATAGAAATAAGTCACATGACTAAAGACTTTAAACTATATTCTGATAAGCCTAACACCTTAAAAGAAAGAATAGTTAGAGGTTGGAAAAATAAAACTGAAGTTCGAACTGTTTTAAAAGACATTAATTTAAAAATCAAAAAAGGAGAGACTGTTGCCTTAATTGGTGTTAATGGTAGTGGTAAATCAACTTTGCTTAAATTAATGACTAAAATAATTTATCCTAATAAGGGAACTTTAAAAACTTATGGTAAGTTAACGTCCTTGCTTGAACTGGGAGCAGGATTTCACCCGGATTTTACGGGTCGAGAAAACATCTATTTTAATGCCGCTATATTTGGTTTAACGAAGCAAGAAATAGATGCTAGATTACAAAGTATCATTGATTTTAGCGAACTGGGTGATTTTATTGATAGTCCGGTTCGTACTTATTCTTCTGGTATGTACATGCGTTTAGCTTTCAGTGTTGCTATAAATGTAGATGCTGAAATACTTCTAATAGATGAGATTTTAGCAGTAGGGGACCAACATTTCCAAGAAAAATGCTTTGCTAAATTAGAAGAACTATCCAAAAGTAATATGACTATTGTTATCGTCAGCCATAGCCTAGATTCAATCAGAAAGCTATGCAATAGAGCTATTTGGATTAATAATGGTGAAGTTGCTATGGACGGAGATGCTAATAAAGTCATAGATGCTTACTTAAAGGAGTGTGCATAGAATGAAAATATTTAAAGACCTTTATCAATATCGAGAATTATTAAAAACTAATGTAAAAAAAGATATACGTGGCAAATATAAAGCATCGTTTCTAGGAGTTTTATGGTCATTCGTAAATCCGTTGCTTCAAGTTTTGGTTTATGCCATTGTATTTCCTTATATTATGAAAGTTCAAACAGAAAATTATCTTATTTTCTTAATATGTGGTATTATTCCTTGGACCTGGTTTACAACTTGTATTTCTCAAGGCTCAGGAATATTTGTATATAATTCGAATTTAATAAAAAAGGTATATTTTCCGCGTGAAATATTGCCAATATCATCAGTTACTGCAGGATTAATCAATTTCTTGATATCTTGCATCATAATTGTTATTTTTGTATTATTAGGTGGAGTAGGGCTATCATGGCATTTAATATTCTTGCCATTACTAGCCGTTATTCAATATATTTTTACATTAGCATTAGTATTTTTAATAAGCTCAATCAATGTATATGTAAGAGATGTTGAATACATAGTAGTGTTTATATTAAATATGCTATTTTATGCCACACCAGTATTATATTCATATGAAATGTTCGAAGGAACAAAACTTATTTGGCTGTTTAGATTAAATCCAATGGCGCATTTAATAAATGCATATAGAGATGTCTTCTATGTTCACCAAATACCCCAATTAATGAATTTATTAGTAGTATTTGTATGCTCAATAATTTTATTGACAATATGTTATTTAATATTTAAAAAACTAGAAAAAAGATTTGCAGAGGAGTTATAGTTATGAGTTGTAAATGTGATGTTATCATTCCAGTATATAATGCACCAGAATACGTTAATTTTTGCGTATATGCATTAATAAAAAACACAAAGAAAGAATTATTAGGGAAGATTTATTTATTAGACGATTGTTCAAATAATATAACACGTAATTTAATAGACAATTTAAAAGAAAAATATAGTGATGTAATTGAAGTTGTTCATAATAAAAATAACCTAGGTTTTATCAAAAATGTTAATAATGGGTTTAAAATAAGCCACGAACAATATGTTATGCTTTTAAACACCGATTGCTTTGTTGCTAAAAACACGGTTGGAAAATTAATGAAACATATGGAAAATAATAAAAAAATTGGCTTGATTTGTCCGGTTTGTTCCAATGCCGCAAATTTAACACTTCCTATTTTTGATGGCTATTCATACATGATGATGGATGAACTTTTAGAAAGAAAGTTTGAAAGTCAAAACTTTGACGCTTGTACAGTAGTTGGTAATTGTTTAATGATTTCAAGAGACTGTATTAATAAAGTTGGTGGCTTAGATGAAATATATGGAATGGGATATGGTGATGAAACGGATTACCAATTTAAAGCCATGGCTAAAGGTTTTGAAGCAAAAGTAGCAATAGATACTTATGTCTTTCACAAAGCTGAAATGTCATTCAATACTACAAACAAAAAAAGAAGTGAAAGATTAGAAAAAAACCGTAAAATCTTCTTTGACAGATGGGGCGAAGAATACAACAAGCTATTAAAGGAATATTCTAAGAATGATCCAATCGAATATATAAATAATAACTTAACTTTAAAAGACCTAAAAGTAAATTATGATTATTGCTTTGTACTACCTCAAATGGGCAAGGGTACCGGAGGAGTTATTATAATTAATGAATTAACTAACTATTTGAATCTTTTAGGATACAAAGTGGGAATGGTTAACTTATATCCTGGCCACTATGATGAAATTCAAACATTTAAACCCATTGCTCCAGAAGATATAAATAGACTAAGTTCCAAATATTTAATTGCAACAATATATGATAGTGTATTCTTTGCTGAAAAATTAGCTCAAAAGATTGGCTCAAAAGTAATATATTTCTCTCAAGGATACGAGTTCTTATTCAATAATGGCCGAACTTATGAAGAAGTTGAAATCTCATTTAAACTACCAGACTATGTATTAACAATTTCAAATTATTTAAAAGATAGATACAAGTTATTATTTGGCATTGATAGCGCAGTAGCACTAAATGGAATTAATTATGATTTAATACACAAAAATTCATTAGAAAAAAATAAAAATTCAAAAAAGAAAATTATTATGAATATTCGCAATGAAGTTTTAAAGGGTGGTTGCTTTTTAAATGATTTAGTTAAATTAATTACAGTGGAAATAAACAATGTTGAAATTCATATTATTAATAATACCTGCGATTTTACTTTTCCTATAAATAATAACGAAACAGACGAAATAATAATTCATAATGGGCCTATACCTAAAATAAAAATGATTGAATTACTTCAGGACGCTAATATTTTGGTCGATGCTTCCCTAAGTGAAGGCTTCGGTTTATTACCATTAGAAGCTATGGCTTGCGGAACTGTTCCAGTTGTATCAGATAGTTTTGGAAATAGAGAATATTGTGTTAATGAAAAAAATAGTTATATTATCAAAGAAGCCCATGATACTAGCAAATATTTAGAAAAAATAAAAGAATTATTATCAAATGATAAGCTGTATTCAGCTATGCAAAAAGAAGCAATAAAAACTGCCAAAAAATTTGATTTTACTGATGCCGTAGAAAAATATGCTGAAGTATTAAAAGAAATTGATAAAGGAAAATATCAAAAAAATAAGTTTGAATTAAGCAAAAATGATTTAGATGTTATTTCTAATTATACGCTAAGTAATTATGCATATAGACATATAATAAATTGTAGTATTAATATGTTTAGAAACGAACAAAATAGCTCTCATCAAATAAGAAGATCAAATAGAATCCCAAATTTTATTAGAATATTTAAAGAATTTATTAAAGCCAACTTATTTCTTCTTAAGTTAACAATAAAAACTATTTTTAATAAGGACTTTAGAATATGAAAAAGATCGCAGCTGTAACGGTTTTATATAACCCTACAAAAAAAATAATTCAAAACATTTCTGGATATATTGATAAAGTAGATAAAGTTTATGTAATTGATAATTCAAATGATAGTAATAAAAAACTATTAATTGACAATAAAAAAATTGAATACCTTCCTAACTATACTAATCTTGGAATATCAAATTCTTTGAACAAAGCTTGTAATTTAGCAATAGATGAAGGCTACGAATTTCTATTAACAATGGATCAAGATAGCTTATTTGAAAAAAATGAATTTCAAAAAATGATAGATTATATCAATAAGTCAGATTTAAAAAAAGTAGCCATTGTTAGTCCTAATCATAACGTAAAAGGACTTCAAACCAAAGAAACATCAGAAATAGACCATCCATTAGAAGTCATGACTTCAGGAAATATAATAAATTTAAAATTATATAAAAAAATTGGCAAATTTAGAGAAGAATATTTTATTGATGATGTTGACATTGAATATGGCTTACGTCTAAACAAAATGGGTTACCAAATAGATAGACTAAACTATGTTTTGCTTAATCACCATCTTGGAGATACAAAATCCAAAACAATACTTGGCCATCAGTTCGTATATAGCAATCACAATCCACAGCGTAGATATTATATGACAAGGAACACATTAAAGTTATGTGATGAATATCAAAATGATTTCCCTGAATATTGTGATTATTTAAAAAGAGGATTATTTGGTCAAGCTCAAAATATTATTTTATTTGAAAAAGATAAATTTAAAAAACTTAAAGGCATGCATAATGGATATAAAGATTATAAAAATAATATTTCCGGTAAGCAAGAAGGCTTAAAGTCAAATAAAAGCAATCTTCTACTTCTAATAGTTTTTGCTATAATATTCTTTTCACTTTCTGAAATCATCACATGGGATAGTGGACATTATTTCTCATATATAGATATTTTTGAAGGAAAAAGTCCAATATCTTCTTGGGATATAGTACGTGGTCCAGTTTTTCCAGCGATTATTTATCTTTCTAATTTTTTCTTTGGAAAAACTGTTCAAGGAATCTTAATAACGCAATTTATTTGTTATCTTATAAATTTCTTTATAATAGATTATTTTTTAAATATTTTATTTAAAGAAACTAAACATTATAAATTCAAGAAAATTATATGTGAATGTATATTACTGCTAAATCCAATAATTTTAGGATATTATCACGTATTATTAACAGAATTCATTTCAATAACGTTAACTATGATATCTATATTTTTTGGATATTTACTGACAAAAAGTGCTTCTCGTAAAGAAAGAATTTTGTATGGATTGCATTTTATAATAACAATAACATTATCATATTTTTTAAAACAACCATATCTTTGCTGTACATTGCTTCCTTTGTTAATTAGCATTATAATTAGCCTAATAAAATCTTGTGAAATCAAGAAAATAGTTGATTATTCTTTTATATTTGTATCTAGCATTATCATAATGATTTTAGCAATAAGTAGCTGGAATAACTATTTAAAAAATAATAATGTCAATATGAATACAGGCCGTGATTCATCAAGCATTTTAGCTACCCAATTATTTAATGGAGTAGTGTACTATTCCAAAGAAGAATCATATGATTTTAGCGATTATGAAAATGATAATTTATTTACTGATGACGAAAAAAGCAAAATAAAAAGTGCGTTAGAAGCTGGGGATGATATAATCGTTATTTCAATCTACAAAAAGCATCAAATTATTGATAAGGATATTATTATTAAAAGCAAAAACGAAAACTTATCATCGAGTAGCGTAATTTTAGAAATTGCCAAAACATTTTTTAAATATCCAGACATTATAATTGCAAATTATTCAAAAAATTATTGCGCTTTAGCAAGCTTATGCAAAATAACATCGCCAGATGGTGTTAATTACTCAGTTGCAGAAGGGTTTGATTTTATAGAAACATACGAAAACGAAATGATTGCCGGAAAAGTTTATAAAGAAGGATTTAATGAATTTTATATGCTTCCAGAAATGCAAGAAAGAGTAAAATACTATTCGCAATATACAGTTGAAACCCCATTAATTAAACTAGAAAATTCTATTAAGCCTTTAACGAATGTATTATATAAACTATCATTGATAATACTGCCTATCATTATAATTGCATTAGCGATTACTTCAATAGTAGCAAAAATAAAATTATATAAATATAATAAAAACATTTTGGTTATATCAATTTTAATGCTATGTACAGCCTTCTTAGGAATATTGGCTAATGCATTAAGTGGTTCAGTAATCGATAGATATAGTGTAGAATTTTTTATTCCAGCGCTAATTGGAGAAATTAGTTTTATATGTTATTTAACAAGTATTAAAAAAAATAGTAATTGAAAGAAGTGAGTTTATGAAAAAAAATGAATTAGAAAATGAAATTAAAGGCAAAATCGCCGTATTAATCCCTTGCTATAACGAAGCGAAGACAATTGAAAAAGTAGTAAACGATTTTAAAAAAAATTTGCCTGAAGCAGATATTTATGTTTATGATAACAATTCTAGTGATAATACAGATCAAATCGCCAAAAAGGCCGGTGCAATTGTAAAATATGAATATAAGCAAGGAAAAGGAAATGTAATTAGATCAATGTTTAGAGATATTGACGCTGATTGTTATTTAATGGTCGATGGTGATGATACATATCCCGCTGAAGATGCTAGAAAAATGTGTCAAGCAATCATTAGTGGAAAGGCTGATATGGTAATAGGAGATAGATTGTCTTCAACATATTTCACTGAAAACAAGCGTCCTTTCCATAACTTAGGAAATAAACTAGTTAGATTTTTAATAAATAAAATCTTTGATAACAATGTTAAAGACATAATGACTGGATATAGGGCATTTAGTTATCAATTTGTTAAAACCTTCCCAGTTTTATCAAAAGGATTTGAAATAGAAACGGAAATGACAATTCATTCTGTAGACAAAAATTTCAAATTACTAGAAATGCCTGTACAATATAGAGATAGGCCTCAAGGAAGCGTTTCAAAATTAAATACATTCAGTGATGGATTTAAAGTTCTTAAAACTATCGCCGAACTTTTTAGAGAGTATAAGCCTAAATTTTTCTTTACTATTATAGCATTAATATTATTTGCAATATCTTTAATATTTGGTATTCCTGTTGTCATTGAATATTTCAATACAGGGCTTGTTCCAAAATTTCCTAGTTTAATTGTTTCATGCATTTTCCTTATTATGTCTTTATTGTTTTGGGTAGCTGGAATAATTTTAGAAGTTATTGTAAAAAAGCACAAACAACTATATGAACTTATACTAACAGAAATGGTTCAACTAAGGAGTAAATAATTTGAGAAAATTAGTCAAGCAATTATTTAAATTTGGAATTGTAGGCGTAATTGCCTTTGCTATTGATTATGGCTTTTTATATTTATTAACAGAATTAATAGGAATAAATTATTTAATATCATCTGCAATATCGTTTAGTATATCAGTTATATTTAATTATATTGCAAGTATTAAATTTGTATTTGACATTGGCCATAAGCAAACATATAAAGATGTAATACTATTTATTGTCTTAAGCATAATTGGCTTATTAATTAATCAAATAATAATGTTTTTAGGTGTAGAAAACCTTAGCCTAAATTATATGATAACCAAAATAGGAGCAACAGCAATAGTAATGGTTTACAACTTTATTACCAGAAAAATTTTTATAGAAAAATAATCAAAGTGTTCACTAAGAACACTTTTTGTGTGTAAAAAACGTATTTTTATGTTTACTTATATAAAATAAATGCTATAATATAAATAGGAGATGAGAAAAATGCTCAAATTATATGAAACATCTAATTTTAGAACTCTTTATGACATACTCAAAATTAACATGAAAGCATCTTCAATAAAAGAGTTAGAAAATAAAACATTTGATTATAATAGCAATAAGTACTTAAGTACAAAAGTTATTTATGGTGCCAACGCCGTAGGTAAGTCAAACATAATATTATCCATGGCAGTATTAAAAAATATAGTTGAATATAAAGGCCTTAACGAAAATTCTGAATACGGCAACTATAGTATATATTCCAATCTAATTGATGAAGAAAAATATTTAGAACCAATATCTTTCCATATTATTTTTGACAATAAAAATAGCAAATACGATTACTCTTTGAAAATTAAAAACGATAACGTCCATCAAACTAGTATTTGCTATGAAAAACTACTTATAAACGAAGATTTAATACTAGAAAGAAATGAAAATAAACTCAATATCAATTTTGATAAAAGTATTTTAAAAAAATACTACAATGAAATAACTGATGACTATCTAAAAAAGACTGCTGAAATATATAGCAAAGATATAAATAATAATTCTAAAATCTTTAATTCATACTTGCAATTTGCTGATGAAATATGTAATCCATTCAATGAATTCTTTGATAAGTTTAAAGCAATTTTAAATATCAATGATGTTGTATTTAAATATAATAGTTTTGAGGATGTAAAGAGCAAAAAAATATATAATCATTTATTTAAAAGCATTATTTCAAAAAGTGATTTTGGACCTCAAAAAATATATTATCGAGCAAGTCAAGAAAATGATAGTAATCTTCTAACAATGACATCAGAATACGCTTTAAATAGCAAAGAATCTGAAGATGTAGCAGTGTTAACAATTGATTCAAAATATACAGAATCATTAGGAACCCGAAATCTTTTAAAATTAACAGCTGTTGTATTTGATGTTATTTCTCGTGGTGGATTCCTTGCTATAGATGAAATGGATGCATCAATAAATGGTGAAATTATCGCTGGAATAATCAACTTATTTTCTGATCCTGAAATAAATAAGAAAAATGCTCAAATAATTTTTACTACTCACAACCCAATATATTTAACCGGCGATATATTTAGAAGAGATGAAATAATGTTTCTTGAAAAAGACAAAGAAACTCATTTATCAAAAGGCTTTACCTTACATGACCTTAATATCAGAAACGATGAAAACTATTTAAAAAACTTTATAAATGGTAATTATATGCGTATCAATCCCATAGATTTTAACGAAATATATAATAATACCATGAGGGATAATGACTAATATTGTATATCGTGGATCGTGTGAAGGACTCCAGGAGCAAGCATTTCTAAATCATGTATCCAAGCTTATTAACAATGATCCTAGATGTAAAAATAAAGTTTATTTCGATTTAATAAATGTCGGTGGTGGCGACCCATTAGAAGTAGTAAAAAAAGCAGTAAACTATAATTTCATCGGTAAAAAAGAATTCATCAAAAATAAAAGAGTAATAGCGCTATTTGACTATGATTTTAAAGATTCAAAATTTCTTGCAGCACTTAAACTGGCTAGTGATAACAAAATTATTCCTTTTTATACTATTTCAAATTTTGATTTATTACTTATAAATCTTAAGGAAAAATATACTAAGCAAGTATCTAAGTCAGAGGAATATATAAAAGAAGTAAGAAAAGTATATCATCTTGATTCTGAAGCTAACATTAAAAGCCAAACTGTTATTGATAAAATATTAAAGCAAATCACATTAGATGATATAATCTTTCTTATTAAAAATGCTAAAATTATTGAAAAGGATAATTTAAATAGCAAAAATTACTATTCTGCCAAAGAAAATATATTAAATCAGCCTAATTTATTACCATATAGGATATTAGAAGAAGTTTTATCCAAAGCAGGATTAATAGAAAGGAAAAATTAAATGGACTATTATAAAAAATTAGAACAAAACGAAAAGAAAAATGGATATTTATGAAGGATATTATATCCTAGTATTTTAGATGGTGAAGGCCGTGGCATGCAAGATGACATAAGTGAGTATAAACTTGAATCAATAGTAGAAGATACTGATAAAAAAGGGTACTCAGAACACTATGTTACACCAGGATATGAAAAGCAAGAAATATATGATTACCAAGATTTTGATTTAAAAGCTAACAATGAAAAGCTAAAAGGGTTAGTTTTAGAAATCAAAAATGGCTATGAAATTATTGATAAATTTTAGATAGGAGAATGATTTATGAAAATATTAGTAACCGGATGCTGTGGCTATATTGGTTCCCATACATGCGTAGAATTATTAAACAATGGTTATGAAGTAATTGGCCTGGATAATTTTTCAAACAGCAAAAAAGATGTCTTAGATAGAATATTCATGCTTACTAACGAAGAAATAACTTTCTATGAAGGAGATATGCGTAATATTGAAATATTACGTAGGATATTTAGTGAACACAAAATTGATGCCGTAATTGACTTTGCAGCTTACAAAGCCGTTGGGGAATCTGTTAAAAAGCCCGTTGAATATTATATTAACAATGTAAGTAGTGTTCTAAATCTTTTAACAGCCATGAAAGAATACGATGTTAAAAAACTAGTATTCTCCAGCAGTGCCACCGTATATGGCAACCCCAAAACTATTCCCATAACAGAAGATTGTCCAACTGGTGGAACCACTAACCCTTATGGTACAAGTAAACTATTCGTTGAACAAATTTTAAAAGACTTATATAATTCTGATAACTCATACGATATTTGTATTTTAAGATACTTTAATCCTATTGGAGCTCATAGCTCTGGATTACTAGGTGAAGACCCTAATGGTATACCAGCTAACCTTATGCCTTATATCTGCCGTGTTGCTAGTAAAAAATTAGAATATCTAAGTATTTTTGGAAATGATTATGACACTAAAGACGGCACTGGCGTAAGAGACTATATTCACGTTGTTGATTTAGCCCAAGGCCACGTTAAAGCCTTAGAAAAGCTTAATAAAGAGCATTCCGGATTATTTATTTACAATCTAGGTACTGGAAAAGGCGTAAGCGTCCTTGACTTAGTTCAAACATTTGAAAAAGTAAATAATATCAAAATACCATATAAAATAGCACCTAGAAGGCAAGGGGACATAGCGACATGTTACTCCAATACAACTAAAGCTCAAAAAGAACTAGGGTTTATCGCCACTAAAACTATCGAAGATATGGTAAAAGATGCTTGGAACTACGAATCAAAAAACATTAAATTATAAAATAACTGACCATTAAATCAGTTATTTTTTTCTCCTTCTTCTAACATTGTAATAATACTAATTCCATATCCCGTTGTAACATCATCAATTAAAACATGCGTTACCGCTCCAATTAACTTACCATTTTGTACAATAGGTGATCCCGACATTCCCTGAACAATACCACCAGTCTTATTAAGCAAAGCCTCATCCGTAACTTCAAAATAAATATTTTTTATCTTACCACTTTTATCCACTCTTAAAATATTAATTTTATATTCCCTAACATCATTATTATATAGATTAGTATAAATAGATGCTTCTCCTAGTTTAACCTCATCAATACTTGCTACCTCAATTAAAGCATCATCATCTATACTTTCTAAGTAATTACCAAATATTCCTGATTCAACATTTTTATTAATTGTTCCATAAACTTTATCTTTATAAAACTTTGTATTAATACTACCTGGATTACCATCACTACTCTTAGTAACACTACTAATTACACTTTTAAAAATACTACCATCTTTTATTTCTACACGACTCTTAGTATTTGATTCAATAACATTATGTCCCAAAGCACCATATATCTTCGTTTTGGGATCAATATAAGTTAGTGTTCCATTACCCAGTAAATTATCTTTAACATACAACCCTGTTTTATAAACATTATCCTTATATTCTAAATTAAGTGTCGTTTTATATGTATTGTTTCCACGACGATATTTTATCTCTACTTGGTTATCTTTAGCCTCACTATCAATCGCCTTAACTAATTCATTTATCGTATTAACACTTTTAGAACCAACCTCATAAATATAATCACCAGCCATTAACTTACTACCATTATATACACCATTAATTTTATAAAACCCTACGACCATAACGCCATTACTATTAATATTTATGCCAACATTTTGACCACCCATAATAACCTTATTAGAGTAGGCTAAAACATTAAAAGGAAAACTAATAATAGTAAGACCTATACCTATATAATTAATTATTTTCTTCATATTACCACCTACTTATAGTTTTAGTAGATTTTCCTCAATTATTATGGAAATAAAAGACAAATTTTTGATTGTCATTTCAAATTTGTGCTATAATCATATTAAGCAACAGCGAATAGGAATTAATTATTCCCACTTTAGCGAGTCGTTAAAGTTCTAAAATAATATAGATAATGATTGAACTATTCCAGTGGAGTATACTACATTTCATGTAGCCGCTAACGCTTCTCTCCACCTTCATATTTCAATATCACTAAGTGTTGCTAAAAGGAGGTAATATGTGGAAATATACAACCAAGGAAGTTTGTAATGACTACTTATTATCTCTTTTTTCATTCGATTTAATAAGTTCTAATCAAGAAACTTTAAAATTATTATATAAGATAAGCAATAATAAAGAAAAATATTACCATGTAATTAAAATTAAGAAGAAATCAGGTGGCTATCGCACTATATATCAACCAAGTCCAACTTTAAAATATATTCAAAAAACAATTCTGGATAAAGTTTTAAAAGAGAAAGGTATTTCTAAGTACGCTAAGGCATATTATAATGGTGCTAGCCTTACTACTAATGCCAAACCTCATTTAAATCAAAAAATTATTCTTAAACTAGACATTAAAAATTTCTTTCCTAGTACTAATTACTTAACTATCTATAAAGCCTGTTTTTCTAAAGAACTATATCCTAAAAGTATTGGCACATTATTTACTAGTCTTTGTACTTATCAAGATTTTCTACCTCAAGGCAGCATAACCGCACCATATATATCAAACTTAGTCTTAAAAGACTTTGATAACGGTATTGGTACATTTTGCCAAAAAAGAAATATCAACTATACCAGATACTGTGATGACATGACATTTTCTGGTAATTTTGACCCTCATCACATAATAAAATGCGTTGCGAATAAACTTCATAAAATAGGTTATGAGTTAAACAAAAAGAAGATTCATATCATTACTAATAATAAAAGACAAGAAGTAACTGGCATTGTTGTAAATAAAAAACTTCAAGTACCTAAAGACTATCGTCATAAAATAAGACAAGAACTTTATTATGTAACTAAATATAGCCTTAGTTCTCATTTAGAAAGAAATAACATTAAAGATAAAGAAACCTATCTTCAAAGCCTTTATGGCAAAATACTCTATGTTCTTCAAATAGACCCTAGTAATAAAGAATTTATTAAATATAAAGAATTAATCTCATTAGAACTTAATAAAATGTAACAAAAAGGAGAAACAAATGAAAAAAATCGTTATATTTGGTGGTGGTTCGGGATTATCCCAAATCCTTAAAGGCCTAAAACTATTTCCTGTTGAAATAACCGCTGTTGTATCTGTTTCTGATAACGGAGCGTCAACCGGTAGATTACGCAAAGACTTACATATTCCCGCAGTAGGGGATATATCTAAAGTCATGCTATCTATGAGTAATGCTAACCAAGACATTATTAAACTAATGAATTATCGTTTTACTAAGTCAAGGACGCTAGGTAATCACTCAATCAAAAATCTTCTCCTAAGTGCCTTACTAGATATGAAAGGAAACTTCAACGACGCCATTCCCATTATGATGGACTTATTAGACATCGATGGTACAATCTTACCCTTAACTGAAGATAATGCTAATCTTGTTGGAATAACTAAATCTAAGAAGAAAATTATTGGTGAAGAGCAAATAACTAAATGTGCCAGCCAAATCCTAAAAGTTACATATGATAAAGAAATAACAATTAACCCTAAAGTTTTAAACGCTGTTAATGAAGCCGACTTAATTATCTTTTCATCTGGATCCTTATTAACCAGTATCACACCTCATTTAATTAATAAAACCCTAAATAAAGCCATCAAATCATCTCTAGCTAAAAAACTATACATCTGTAATATCTTCACTCAGCCAGGTGAAACCGACAACTTCAAAGTCAGCGACCACATCAAATGGTTAGAAAAATATCTCGGTAAAAATGTCATTAACATAGTCCTAGCTAATAACCAAAAATTAGATAGTAACCTAGTAAATATCTATCAAACTCAAGAACAAAAAGACCCTGTAATATTAGATATTGATACTCTAAATACCATGAACATTGAAGTAATAAGCGATAATCTTGCTAAAGTAGAAAATGATGTCTATCGCCATGATGCTTTAAAAACAGCTTACCTAATATTTTCTTACCTTATGGATCATGAAAAATAGATAGCAATCTTTAATATTTTGTGGTATGATAGTCTTCCAATTAGAAAAGGGGGACTTTTTATATGGAAATAAAAGATATTATCCGTCAAATAGAATGGACTAGGGAATACATCAAAATAACGACTAATAATCAAAGCCATTTAGATTATCTAGATGCCCTAGAAGCTAATATTTTAAGTAATACTAAAGAAAAACCAAGTACCAAAAATTATGATGATACAGTTTTAACCAACATTGAACTATCTTTTGAAACCACATCCCATTCAAGATAAAATTTATTAACCACGATATATAAAAATGTGATATGATTATATAGAGGGATTGATAAAATGAAAAGTGATAATTTTTACGAAATGAAACGCTGCAAAATGGATTGGCTAGACGATATTTTCTGGGGAACCAAAGATTCTCAAGGGCTAAGAAATGCCACCAGCGCTATTAAATTTGTCTTATTTGATGACGAATCACAAATACCAGATGGTTTTACCGTTGGTGATAAATACGAATTCATATCATCAAGACGTGATGGTCGTGCTAAAGCTAAAATGCTTCAGTCAATCGACCTAGTTCAAATACTTTGCAAATACGCCATGCAATCATTTGGCATCAAAAATAAAAATTTTGATATAGATTACGATGAATATATAAAAATTAGAAATAAAAAAGTCATAAAAAGTGACTTCAATGACGATTATATTACCGAGTTAGTTGCCTATGCTCTTATGGATAGTGTTTATGGCGGCTATATCTTCGTATCTTCTAATAAATACATAAGAAACTCGCTTATTAATGCTTTAATTAATGAACGTTATATCGAAGAAAAATGGCAAACTCTAGACGAATTCAATGGTATCTTAAGAAATCCAAGTATTGACGAAATAACTAAGAAAAACTACTTAGATAGCTACCAAAGAATGGATGACGATTTTTTAAATATTAAAAGACGAGACAACGACTATTTAAACTATCTAAGAGATACAATCTAATAAAAGAAAGTAGTGTGTAGTATGAAAAAAATGTTAGAAGAATTTAAAACCTTTATTATGCGTGGTAACGTCCTAGATCTTGCCGTAGGTGTAGTAATGGGTGGTGCCTTCTCTAAAATAGTATCTTCCTTAGTAAATGATATAATGATGCCTTTTCTAGGTGTCATAATAGGAGGCCTTGATTTTAGTAACCTTTCTATAACCTTTAGAAACGCTAAAATAATGTATGGATCATTTATTCAAAACATAATCGACTTCCTAATTATATCATTCTGTATATTTATGTTTGTTAAAGTAATTAATAAACTAACCCATCTTAAAGAATTAGAAAAGAAGAGTGAAGAACCTAAAAAAACTTCTCCAAGTGAAGAAATCTTACTATTAAGAGAAATAAGAGACGAATTAAAGAGTCAAAAAAAGACATCCAAATAACCATGGATGTTTTATCTTGCAATAAAATATGCCGCAAAGCCAATTAAAGTTCCAAAAACCATAATAATAAGCATTGTCCATACTGCAATCTTTTGTACTTTCTTAGACATAATCATACCTCTTTCTAGTACAACTAATATTTTATCATAAAGAATATACTTTGCCAATATATTTAAATAGGTGAAACAAAATTGAAATATTTAAAGAAGAACAAAAACATTCTAATATTCTTAGGAATTATTTTAGTAATGGGTATTATCACTGGTATAATATTTGGTCTCAAACAATCAAATGACATCAAACTACAAATAAAATATGGCTTTACTAACCTCAAAGATATCTTAATAAACACCAAAGTTAATAATATTTTCTCCCATTTATCATGGATAATCCTTCTAAGTATCCTAAGCCTTGGTTTAATATTCTATCTAATTCCCTTAGGATATCTCTTTTTTCTTGGGATGTCTCTAGGTTTTAACACCTATACCTTAAGCATATCTTTCGGTTTAAAAGGCTTAGCGTTCAGTTTTATCTATAACATAATCTTTAATCTTCTTTTCATAATCTTACTTATCTTTATCCTTATAAAGCTATTCTATATCGGTAAATTAACTCTAGGTTACTTAATCTATCGTAAGATAGAACTCGTAAAATACATCAAAAGAAACTATCTTGCTATTACTATAATTACGATTTTAGTATTAACAAACGATATTTTCTTACACTTTTTTAGTACTAATATTTTAAAAATGCTAACAAATATGCTATAATCATGGATATGGAGTTGATGTCTATGAAAACTGTAGTTGTTGGAATGTCTGGTGGCGTTGATTCATCTGTTTCTGCTTATCTATTAAAAAAACAAGGTTATAACGTTATTGGTCTTTTCATGCGTAACTGGGATGCGGCTTTAAATAATGATATTGAAGGCAATCCTACATTTAATGAAAATATTTGTCCACAAGAAATCGATTATAACGATGCCTTAAAGGTTTGTGAGCAATTAGATATTCCCTTACATCGTGTTGATTTTATCAAAGAATACTGGGATAATGTCTTTACTTACTTTTTAAACGAATTAAAACTTGGAAGAACCCCAAATCCCGACTTGATGTGTAATAAATATATAAAATTTGATTTATTTATCAAAGAAGCAAAAAAACTAGGTGCTGATTATATTGCTACAGGTCATTATGCCCGAATGGATGGTCATAGATTATTACGAGGTATTGATAACAATAAAGATCAAACTTACTTTCTTGCTCAAGTACCAGCTGCTAACTTAGAACACGTCTTATTTCCTGTTGGAGCCCTTACTAAACCCGAAGTACGTGAAATAGCTAAGGAATTAAACCTAGAAACCGCAGCAAAAAAAGACTCAACCGGTATCTGCTTTATTGGTGAAAGAAACTATCAAAAATTTATTCATAACTATTTAAAACCAAATCCTGGCGATATCGTTGATGTCGATACTAAAGAAGTTATTGGTCGTCATACGGGATTAATGAACTATACCATTGGTCAAAGAAGAAACGTAGGTATTTCTGGAAACTTAGAACGTCATTATGTTTGTGGTAAAAACGTTAAAGATAACATCTTGTATGTTGCTTTTGGTGATGATAATAAGTATTTAATGAGCGACGAATGTATAATTGATAACATTAACTTTATATCTTCAACTCATCCAACATTTTGTACCGCTAAATTTCGTTATCGTGGTGAAGACCATCCAGTTGAATTAGAGTATCTAAGTGATAACGAAATCAAGGTAAAATATAAAGGCCTAGCTAAAGCCGTAACCCCAGGTCAAGCCTGCGTATTATATCTTGGCGAAGAATGTCTCGGTTCTGGAATTATCAAACAAGTATTAAAAGACGATAAACCATTATGGTATTTAAATTAGAGTAGGGGTAATCCCTATTTTTTCTTCATTAAAAGTAGATATTTACTTGACATGTAAAGTTTTGATGTTATAATATTATATGTAAAGTATGAAAGGTGATAAGACAATATGAAAAAGTTAAACGATTTATTTCAAGAATTAGGAATCTCTAAAGTACGTCTTGCTAAATATTTAGGTGTATCAAGACAGATGGTTTATAATTACTTGGAATTAGATGATATAAATAAATGGCCAAAAGAAAAGAAAATATTATTATATAAATTATTAGATATTGAAGATGGCGAATCTATTAGTGATATTCACATTACAACTGATTATTTAATGAGTGTTGAATCTCGTTTAAATCAAGGTGTAAAACATTCTAGTGAAGATGAATCATTCATTGACATGAAAGGTTTAAATAAAGATGCTCAGCAGCTAATTGCGGATATCTCTTACCTACTAAAAGAAAAATTGACAGAAGAGAAGGGGAAGGAGAACTTCTATGCTTTCACTTACTTATATCACATGCTTCAGTCAATTAACAACGTTCCTGAAATAAAATATATTTTTGGATACATGAGCAAGACAACTGGATTTACCAACCCTGAAGAATATAAATTCCAAGAAGATAAACAATTTATCTTTGAAGGCATTCTTTACTCTGCCCTAACTTTATATAATAATGGGGGAGCTTCACGTAGTAAATTACAAGAATCTCATAAACGTTGGGTTCAAGAAATTGAAGCTAAGAACGAAGAAAAACTATCTCGTACTCAACAATTAAACACTGTTAAGATTCAAGCTTTAAAAGAACTTAACTATACTGAGATTAACGCCGCTAATGCAGCTGAGGTTTTTGAAAAAATTGCTGAAATTCAATCTAGAAAGGTTTAATACCTTTTTTCTTTTGCACATCGAGCTTAACAAACATTCAGCTTTTTAAAACTCGATTGCTGAAAATCAAGCCATGAATTTTGATGAATTGGGATGAAAATCCATTAAGCTAAAAATATCTCGATTGCTGAAAATTGCGTTTGTTATTTTTAATGTTATTAACTAATATATAATTAATTAATAATTTATCATTAATTTATATATAAACATAATATAATTTTAAAAAATTTTATTATAAATTCATAGGCAAACTAATCATTTATTAAATTAGCTATCAAATAACTTTATTAGATAAATAGCTAATCATTAATTAACTTATATAATTATAATCGTTAATTAAAAATATATGATAAACATGAAAAAATGTAATAATTTTTCTTTCAAAACTTAACTAGTCATAATACATATTATGTTAACCACAATAAAAATTACAAAAATAAGATAAACAATGATATTAATAAACCATATAAAATATACACCTTTTTCTTTGTTTTAAGTACTTCTGGTAGTATCTCTTTTAAACTAATTAATATCATTAAACAACCTATAAAATACAATATTATATTTAGTATTTCATTCGTGATATATTGCTTAAATAGAACAAACGTTAATAATGCACCTAATGGTTCAGCAATACCCGAAATAAACGTATAAAAGAAAGCTTTAAATCTATTTTTCGTACTATAATATATTGGCACACTAATACAAATCCCCTCCGGAATATTATGAGCCATTATTGCTAAACTAAGTTTTAACCCCAATACCTGATTAGTCATACTCGACATAAACGTTACAATACCTTCTGGCACATTATGCAAGAATAACGTAATCATATTAAGTACCCCTACTCTATATAGATTATCCTTACTTTTAATATTCTTCTTTGATAAACATATGATTAAATACGCTAAAAACGGGCATATAAGAAGAATTATATACGATATGATATTGTTGATGCTTCTAACTATAAAAACAGCTGGAACGGGTATTAATTCTTTAATACTAATAAGTATCATCACACCCATAGCCATTGATAACGATATAGTCATAAACTTTTCTACATTTTTGGGTTTAAAATACGTAAAAAGCATTCCTAAACACGTAGACAAACCTGCTACCGAAGATAACAACAAAGCATACTTAAAATTCATCATAATTATCACTAATTAACTTTATGCCCCACCCCTACTTTTAGACCAAATATTTACAATAATCAAAACATAATATATAATAAGATACACATGAAAGGACAACATATAATGAATAAAGAATTAATTAAATTAGATAATAACACAGGTATTGTTAGTAACGAACTAGGTACCCTAAATATCATTAAAACCAATAATCAGGAATTTCCCTTAGAACAAATACTTAAAACTGAAAATACCCTTGAAGAAGCCAATATGTATCTTGAATTTTTAAAGAAAAATCTAAGTAAGAAATACTCCCCTGCTAAGTACATTATAACCATGATTTTAACTCTTTTAGCAAGTGCATTAATATCTTTAGTTATAACACTTAACCCCATAACTTTAACCTTTAATATAGCCATTGCTTCTAAAATCCTTCTAGGCCTAGCGCCATCTTTATTAATAACTAAATCTTATCTTTTTAAAAGAGACAAAAGATGTCTCGAACTGCAAATTAAAAATCAAACAAAAGAAATTAGAAATCTTGAAACAGCGCTTTACAACATGAAAAAACTAACTTCCTATCAAGTCATCGAAGAAAACGTTCAAAATACCCATAATCTCAGCCACAATAACCAAGTTAACTTACACCCAGAAAAAGTTCACAAGCTGGTTTTAACCTTAAAGAAATAAAATACTAAAAATTACCAAATAATTATTGTATGATAAATTAAAGACTGGTCATAATATAGTTAGGAGGTAAGATATGAGTAACGCAAGAAACAATGCACGTGCTAAAGAAAATGCAAGAAACAGTGCTAAAAACAATGCTAGATGCAATAATAGCAAATGCCATGCAAGAAATAATGCTCGTGCAAATGCAAAAGAAACTGCAGAATAATTAATCTTTATGACTACGAGGATGATACGTTTCGTAGTCTTTTTTTAGTTGTTCATTAATTACATGCGTATATATCTCAGTCGTTGCCAAATCTTCATGCCCCAGAAGTTCCTGAATAATTCTAATATTCGCCCCATGCATCAATAAATGCGTAGCAAAAGAGTGACGCAAAACATGGGGTGAAACATCCTTCTTAATACCAGCTCTCAAACATTGTTTCTTAATAACTTTAAAAATCGATACCCTGGAAATATTCTTATAAGCATTACTAATAAATAAATACTCACTATCATGTTTCTTTAAAATCTGCGGTCTAATATCTTCAATATATCTTTTTAAATATCCCAAAGCTGTATCATTAACCGGAACAATTCGTTCTTTAGAACCTTTGCCCATAACTCGTATAACACATTCGTTAAAATCAATATTACTAACCTTTAAATTTGATAACTCACTAACTCTAAGACCCGTTCCATATAACACTTCTAACATTGCCTTATCTCTAAAATCATAAATAGTACTTATTGGCACATCAAGTAGTTTATTAACTTCTTCTTCTGTTAAATACTTAGGTAAACTTTTAGTTACTTTAGGACTACTAACATAATCAAAAGGATTATCTTTAACAATATTTTCATCTCTTAAGTAATTAAAAAATGAATTAAACACTGTAATTTGATGCGCTAGCGACTTACTTGTATAATCTTCATTATCCTTTAAATACTTTAAAACGTCATCATATGTTAAATCTTTAAATAATTTTAAATCTCTAATACATTTTAAATCATTATTATATGCTTTTAACGTATTATCTGCTAATTTACGTTCATATTTTAAACAATCAATATATTTATTTATCAATTCTTTATTTTGCTCTATTAATTCTTTATCTTGCATATTTACCTCTACTAATATTTTAAAATAAACTTTGCTAAAATACAATAGTTTGATATAATAGTTAATGTTAGAAAGAAGAGATACTATGGAATTACTAGCTAATAAATATCGTCCTAAATGTCTAGATGAAGTAATAGGCCAAACCCATCTAATAGGGCCTAATAAAATTTTATCGAATATGGTTAAAAATAATAAAGTTTTTTCTATGATTCTTTATGGTAAACCAGGAATTGGTAAAACTTCCATTGCTAATGCTATTGCTACCGAACTTAAAATGCCCCATCGTTTTTTGAATGCTACAATAAATAATAAAAGTGATTTTGATATTGCTATTGAAGAAGCTAAAATGTATGGTAGTCTTATCTTAATAATTGATGAAATTCATCGTATGAATAAAGATAAGCAAGATTTATTATTGCCTCACGTTGAATCAGGTCTTATTGTTTTAATTGGTCTTACTACTAGTAATCCTTATCATAAAATAAATCCTGCTATCAGAAGTCGTTGCCAAATATTTGAACTGCATGAACTTACAGAAGAGGAAATAATTACTGGTCTTAAACGCATTGCTAAAGATATTAAGGCAAATGTAGATGATGATGCTTATGTAGCTATGGCTAAAATATCATCAGGTGATTTTCGCAACGCCATAAATCTTTTAGATATTGCTACATCTTGTTCTAGTGATAATCATGTAACCTTAGAACTCCTTAAAACAATTAATTCTAAGCCAGTATTCTTTCATGATAAAAATGAAGATGGGCACTATGATGTTTTATCCGCCTTTCAAAAATCTATTCGTGGTAGTGATGTCGATGCCGCCATGCATTATTTAGCCCGACTTATCGAAGCCGGAGACTTAGATTCTATCTATCGCCGCATGAGTGTTATTGCCTATGAAGATATCGGCCTTGCAAACCCATCAATTGGCCCTAAAGTAATGGCCGCCATA
>HF998250.1:48368-77288 GCA_000433255.1 Coprobacillus sp. CAG:605
CGGCTGCTGAATTAGTTGGACTACCTGAAGCTAGAATTCCCCTTGGTACTGTAGTTTGTGAAATGGCACTATCTCCTAAATCAAATTCTGCTCATTTAGCGCTAGATAACGCTCTAAATGATATTAGAAAAGGCACCACTGGAAACGTACCTGACCATATTAAAACCAGCTCTCTTACTTATAAATACCCTCATGATTACCCTAATAGTTGGGTAGAGCAGCAATACTTACCTGATAACTTAAAAAATAAAAAATACTACTATCCAAAACATAATAAATATGAAGATGGCTTAAAGTTTGTTAATAAACAAATGAAAGGTCAAAAATAAAGTGTCTTGATTTAAAGACACTTTTTATTATTCTCCATAATATCATTAATACAATAATAAGCTGCATAGATACCGGCTGTATTTGGAACCATCATACTTGAACCAGGAATGCGGTCCGTTTTTCTAGGTATTTCCTTTGAAGCTACTACCATTAAATGTTTAATTTTATTATCTCTTAGTAATTTGCGCATAACCTTCGCTAAAGGATCATATGAAGTCTTAGTAATATCACATATTTCTAACATCGTTGGATCAAATTTATTACCAGTACCCATGGCACTTATAATCTTAATACCTCGTTCTAAAGCCATCTTAACTAGTTCTAACTTTATAGTTACCGTATCACAAGCATCAATAATATAATCGTAATTATCATTTAAGATACCTCTAATATTTTCCTTAGTTAAATACTTTGGAATCGGTATAACTTCACACTCCGGATTAATAAGCAAAGCCCTTTTTTTAGCTTCCATTACTTTAAGATTACCAATGTTTTCATAATTAGATAAAATTTGTCTATTTAAATTTGACTCTTCAAAAATATCATTATCTACCACGGTAATATGACCAATACCCATGCGAAGTAGGGTTTCAAAAGCTGCTCCCCCTACTCCTCCTACACCAACTAAAAGTACATGAGCATTTTTAAATCTTTCCAGTGTTTCCTCATCCATTATTTTTAACAATCTACTAAATTGGTTCATAATAACCTCCATTTTTCCAAAATAAAAACCAAAGGGATAATCTATTGTGATAAAAAGCCCGCTATGTAGCAGGTGGGCATCACATGATTTGCTTTAGGATTCTAGGTTACTTAATGACCCAGCATTCAACACCACAAACCAATTAGATTCCCGTATAATCACTTACTCGGTTTTTATGTAAGATAGATTATTTATCCTTTGGTAATTAAAGTATATCATATATTTATTAAGCTAATCAATAGATTTGACACTAATTTACATTATTTGTAGTAGCGTATTTTGGCATACTTGGATTTACTGCAGTCTGGGTAGCCGGACGAATATTAACTCTCCATCTTGCCGAAACATCACAGTTCGTTGAATAAGGCATTGGATTAGGCATTTCAAGTTTTATAATCATTGGTAATTTAAATGCTGAACCGAATCCTACACAGTTACCTGGTTGCAATACTTTTTGCTTTTCAATAACATCTTGACTAATATTAGGAAGCATTGTTCTAATATATTCAATATCCTTAGGGTGAGTCATTTTAAATATTAAGAAATTATTACATTGGGATATTACCGTATCCGATATCTCTACTGGACGTTGAGAAATTATATTTAATAATACCCCGTATTTACGTCCTTCTTTTGCAATACGTTCAAAAATATTATAACCAATTAAGAACGTATCAGCATCCTTAGAAACATATCTATGCGCTTCTTCTAAGAATAAATGGAATGGAATTGACGCTCTTTGTTCACGAGTCTTCGCAAATTCAAAGAACATTCTAGCATATATTTTAACTATAACCTTTGCATAAGTATCGTCTACATCTTCTAAGTTAATATTAATTATTTGAGCTTTTCTTCTATTTGGCATTGCTACTAAAGAAGAGATATATTGTTCTGCTGTTATATAATTTGGATAATTAAAGTAAGAGCCTATATTAGAATTAATAATTGAATTTAATCTTACCTTAAGTACTATCGCATCGTCATACAAAGTTTCATTATGTTGAAAACCTTCCGAAATCAAAGTGAATTCCAAAGCATTAGCCAAATCTTTTAAAGTATAATAAACATCTTTAGGTACAATCTTACCTTCTAAATCATCATTAATAAATTTTAAAATATAATCATTTATTAATACTGACTCTCCAAAATTACCTTTAGAATCGATTTCAAAGCAATCACTAAATTTACGACTATATCCTAAACCTTGAACCTCAGTATCAAAGTTAAATTCTGGAGTATGACAAACTTGAATAATTTGGAACACTTCATTTTTCTTTTGTTTCGTTGTCTCATTGCTAAACAAAATGGCTAGTAAAGCCTTAGCTATTAAATGATTTTTATAAATTCTTGATTCATCAGAAACTTCAGCAAATATCTTAGCTAACTTTAAAGTACGTTCTAAAATTGGGATTTGAGTATGACTTGAAGCTTGTAATAACAAGGTTAAATCGTCTAAATTTAATAAATGCACTGGGATTTGTAATAATTGGTCTGTTGGATCCGTTGGATTAGTAGTAATAAACTTATAACTATAATTAGGGTTTATTTGATTTATCTTACCAAAAGCTGTCTTATATTCTCCATAAGCATCAAAAATAAATATATTAGCATTATACGCAATAAAATTGGGATTAGAAAATAAATTTTGAACTATTCTTGCTACACCACACGATTTACCTGAACCAGAGTTTCCAAATATTGCCATATGGTTAGACAATAAATCATTTATATTAACACATACTGTATAATCTTTATAAATAGCTGATTGGCCTAGTTTAAAAGTTTTATCATTATAAGTACCCATTAATTCTTGCAATTCTTCTTTATTAATCATTCGAATATTTGAGGATAGCAAAGGTTTTCTAATAACACCACTTACATATCTACCATTAATAAATTCTCCCAAGAATCTTATCTTTATTGTATCATCATTTACTTCTTCAACTTCTCCTAAAATTGCTTGGTTTGGTGCTTCAAAAACAACATTTGAGTTCATTAAATCGACATCTTGACCAGGTTCAATCTTAGATTCAATATGAGCTTCTCCTTCAGTAATATACTTAATCTTTCCAAACATGAAAATCACTCTCTCTATTCTAGTTAATTATACCATGTTCGAGGCCTTAAAAAAAGAAGATTATTTATTTTTTATCTTCTTTTTTGCTTTTTTTCAAAATCTACTTGTTTTTGAATTATTTTAATCATTCTTCTATGAGACGGAATATTTTGTAATTGATATCCTAATTTTTCTTCTGTTTTATATATTGCTCCCATATAAGCTTCACGTTTTTCTTCTTTACTTGGTTTATCTAATTTTTTATAGATATCTAAGAATTCTTCTTTTAATACTTTATTAAATAATCCCACACTCTTTGGGTCATTACGATAATATTTATTCAAGAAATCTTTTAATCCTTGTTTATCATAAAATGTACCATAGACTTCATCTTCTTCTGGTAAGACACTATAAAGTCCCATAAGTTCGGTATCGTTATAACCAATCTTATCTAAGAACGCCACACGTTGCATAATTAAATCGTTAATTTCTTCTTGAGCTTTATAAATATAGGCTCTTATAATATCTCTATTCTCATAATTAAGTTCTTCTCTTAATCTATATACTTCTTCTGTCTTAGCAGCAATACTAGCGTCAAAATAATCAATGACGCCATATACTAATAAGCTAAATTCTGCCTCTGTTAATTCATATAATTCTTTATTATTCATAACTACCCTTCCATTTCTTTAAGTGTTTCTAGTGTCAAACTAGTATTATTTTCAAATTTGCTAATAAAATTTTTTACTTGAGCAACCCAACTTGGATTAGCAACTTGTTTATTTCCTACTGTAACTGGATTATACTTTTTACCAATTGTTTCAACCGTAGTAAGTCCTTTACCATAGTAACTTTTTGACATTAATAAAACATAACGATATACTCCGTATTCAATACTTGGATATTTTATTAAGCCACTACTTGCCATACCACCAAAAATATTATTCTTTAACATCATGCTACTAGCACTTAAATTACCTGATTCTAAATAGGCAATTGCCTTTAGTGTTCTAGCATCAACATTATCATATATTGAACTAAAATAGTCTATTAAGCCATATATGTACTTTTTATTAACTTTTTTATATTGATATTTTCTATTAAATAGTTTTGGTTTAGTCTCTTCTAAATCTTCTAAGAAATGTAATAATGATATATCTAATGTTTCATAACAAGTTCCATTATTACTTAAATCATAGACATTAAAAGATTCTTTATTGGTATTTATAATTTCTTTCTTTAAATTATCCATACTTATGCCAAACATCTTACTATAAAATAGATATGTATCGTAGTTTTCTTCTATATTTAATACAATTTTATCCTCTATCGTTATTTCATGATATGAAGATACTTCTTTTAACTTAACTGTATTTTGCATTCTTGTTTTATTATTAGTAGAAAACTGTATTATTCCCCCAATTATCATAAGTATTATTGTAATACTCAAACTAATCAGTTTTGGTTTTATTTTCATTTGTACCTTTACCCCCTAAGTAAGTCGGTAGTTAGTACTATACCACATTTTATGCAAAAAAGCAAATCTTGATGTCAAAATTTGCTTTTAATAAATTATTTATTTAATTCTTCACTAAGTATTTCCTTAGTTTTTACTGGATTTGCTTTGCCTCTAGTTTGTTTCATAACTTGACCTACAAAGTAATCAAATAGATTAGTTTTACCATTTAAGTAAGCTTCTTTTTGTCCTAAGTTATTATTAATAATCTCCGTAATTATGCCCCTTAACTCATCTTCATTAGATATCTGGGAGTTTTCTTTTGAAATAAAGCTTTGTGGTTCTTTTTTCTCTTCTAATGCCTTACTAAATACGTCCTTAGCTTGTTTATTAGAAATAGTTCCATCTGCAATTCTATCTAATATCTGTTTTAAATACTTAGGAGTTATATAAAAGTCCTTAATACTAGAATTATCCTTATTTAACTCCGTCACAATATTAACTGTTATCCAGTTAGAAGCCATTTTAGCATCTAACCCCAAATTAATACATTCTTCAAAGTAAGATGCAATATCTTTATCTTTAACCAATATTTTAGCATCATATGCTGATAAACCATATTCCTTCATATAACTATTTTGACGTTCTAATGGTAGTCTTGGAATAGTTTTAACTATTTTTTCTACCCAATTCTTATCAATCTTAATTGGGGGAATATTAGGGTCAATAAAGTATTTATAATCAATAGCGTCAACTTTAGTACGCATCCTAATGGTACTATTAGTCTCTTCATCCCATCTTCTTGTTTCCTGAACAAGTTCTTCAAGATTATTTTCTTCTAAAGCTTTAAGTTGCCTTTTTTCTTCATAAAGAATTGCATCATGAACATTAGAAAATGAGTTTACATTTTTAATTTCAACACGTGGTGTTACGTACTCTCCTTTTTCATTTTTTAAGTTAACGTTAACATCACATCTAATTTGACCTTTCTTAGTATCGGCAAGAGATATATCAGTATATTGATATACATTACGCATATATTCTAAGAACGCTACCGCTTCATCTGCTGAATAAAAACATGGTTCGGTAACAATTTCTAAAAGAGGCACTCCTGCACGGTTATAATCTATTGTTGAAGTGTTTTTAAAGTGGTCTAAGCTAGCCGCATCTTCTTCTAAGTGAATATCATGAATTTCTGCTCTAATTACTCTATCTTGGCAAGGCAAATCAATATAGCCATTTACCCCAATTGGCTTAGTACACTGTGTAATTTGATATCCTTTAGGTAAGTCTGGATAATAATAGTTCTTACGGTCAAAAATGAATTTATCTGCTAGAGCACAATTTAAGACGCTAGCCATTTTAATAGCATGTTCAATACACTTTTTATTTACAATTGGAAGTGTACCCGGAAAAGCCATATCTACTGGTGAAACATGGCAGTTTGCCGTATCACTATATTTATTTATTCCGGTTGAAAATACCTTGGCATTACTTTTTAATTCACAGTGCATTTCAAGACCGACAACAAGTTGTAATTTAGTCATGGCTTACCTCCTTAGCAATTTGATTTTTATAGTTCATAGTTGCTTCAATACCATAAGCAATGTTTAAAACATTTGCATCATCATAACAATTACCCGTAATATTAAGGCCAACTGGTAAATTAGATACAAAACCATCTGGTATAGTTATTGATGGGAAACCACCAAAATTGCCTATTTGCAAGTGTTCTTCTAATATTGTTGAACCACCTGCTAAAGTATTTTTAGAATTATCTAAGAACTTAGCTGGACCAGAACCAACTGGTAATATAACAGCATCATACTTTTCAAAAAGTTTTTTCCAAGCCTCAACTATTAGCCTTCTAGCACGGCCAGCATTTTTAAAGTATCTTTCTTGATTTTCTCTTTGTAATACGTATGAACCAATTACAAATCTTCTCTTAATTAAAGGTGAGAAGCCTTTTGTACGATGGTCTTTCATAACTTCGAAAATATTATCTCCACTACCTCTTGGTCCAAAGCTGATACCCGTTAAATTTGACATGTTAGATGTTGCTTCAGCACAAGATAATACGACATAAACACTAGCAACGGTATCTAATAATGTTTTATCAACTGATTCTTCAACAACCGTAACACCCATGTTTCTCAAAGCCTCAACTCTATCCATAAAGTTAGCTAAATGGTTCTTTAGTTCTTCACTTGGATTTTCATAGTTATTAATATCAACAATTTCTTTAATATAGCATAGTTTCTTGTCTTTGATATTACCATCTATACTTTTAGCAAGCTCTATCTTCGAAGAATCCCAACTAGTCATATCCTTAATATCTTGACCCTTAATATTATCTACAACAATCGCTGCATCTAATACACTACGAGTAAGAACGCCACAATGGTCAAGACTTGAAGCAAATGGAAATAATCCATATCTACTAATCATTCCATAAGTTGGTTTGTATCCAACAATACCACAATAAGCCGCTGGCTTGCGAATAGAATCTCCCGTATCACTGCCTAAAGCATAAGGATACACCCCAGCCGCTACAGCTGCAGCAGACCCACTAGAAGACCCAGCACACATTCTTCTTGTATCCCATGGATTTCTAATAATTCCCGTTCTAGCCGTTGTACCAGTACCGCCCATACCAAATTCGTCCATGGCACATCTATTTACGGCAACAGCACCAGCATTCTTTAATTTTTCAATTACCGTTGCATCAAAGAATGGCACATAATTTTTTAAAGTATTTGAACTAGCACTACAAACCATATCCTTAGTTGAATAATTATCTTTAATACCATAAGGAATACCAGATAATAAGTTATCTGTAACTTCTACATCTTTAGCATCGTCTAAAATAAGAGCAAAGGCATTACATTTTTCTTGTAATTCATGGCTTTTCTTTAAAGATTCTTGAATTAAATCTTTAGATGTAACTTTTTTATTAACTAAAGCCTCATGTATTTCTAAAATACTTTTATCCATCATATTTATCCAACCACCTTTACTACTTCAACTTCACGTCCCATAGTTTCTCCTGCATTGCTCAAAAGTTCATTAATATCAGGAGTTTCAGTAACATTATCATCATTTAATATAGGGCATTCATCATCTAAACACCAACTCATTGGTTCAACATCAGCAATATTTGGTATTTGATTAATAATTTGAATATCTTTATCAATCGTCTCAAATTCGTCTAAAACCATTTTATTTTCTTCTTCGGTTAAGCCAATCAATAATTTATCAGCATAACTATTAACTAATTCTTTTGTAAATTTCATTTTTAAATCATCTTTCTATATATTCATATCTAAATAATCAATTAACTCTTCTTCAGTTATTACTTGTTCTTCTTTCGTAACATTGTCTTTTATTTTTATTTCTTTATTCTTAATATCTTCATCATTTAAAATAATTAAGAACTTAGAATTCAATCTATCCGCTTGTTTAAATTGGCTCTTTAAACTTCTATTCATAGTTTCTAATTCAACACAGAAACCGCTTAATCTTAAAGTTTGACATAATGTTATGGCGTATTCTTTTTCTGTATCTGAAACATACATAATATATGCATCTAATTGATTATGAATATTTAATTCAATATCTTCACTTTCTAAAGCCAGTAATAATCTATCTAACCCGCAAGCAAACCCTATAGCTGGAGTATGTGGTCCATCTAAATTTTCTACTAAAGTATTGTATCTTCCACCACCAGCTAAAACATTTTGAGCTCCAAAACCTTCAACACTAGCCTCAATTTCAAATACAGTATGATTATAGTAGTCTAATCCTCTTACAATGTTAGGATTTTCATTATAAGGTATTTCCATTAAATCTAAGTATTCTTTTACTTTGTTGTATCTAATTCTTGAACTATCATTTAAATAATCCGTAATTTTAGGAGCATTCTTAAGTAAATCTTTATCGCCATCGACTTTGCAATCTAAAATTCTTAAAGGATTTTTATTAAATCTACTTTGGCAATCTTCACATAACGTATCAATATGAGGTCTAAAATACTCTATTAATGCATTACGATAATTATCACGTGATTCTTGGTCTCCTAAAGTATTAATATTAACTTTTACTTCTTTTAAGCCAAGTAATCTAAATAATTGAACTGGAATAGAAATTATTTCAGCATCAATATAAGGGTCATCGCACCCTAAAACTTCACATCCAAATTGAGTAAGTTCTCTCATTCTTCCACTTTGTGGTCTCTCATAACGATACATGGTACCATTATAAAATACCTTAACTGGTTGAGTAGCATCCCCATACATTTTATTTTCAATATAACTTCTTACAATTCCTGCTGTCCCTTCAGGTCTTAAAGTGATATTTCTATCTCCTCTATCCTTAAAATCATAAGTTTCTTTAGTTACAATATCCGTTGTATCCCCAACACCTCTATGGAATAATTCCGTAGCTTCAAAAATTGGTGTTCTCATATATTCATAATTATATTTTTGACATAAAGCCTCAATTACTTGATTAATATATAACCATTTTTTGCCTTTAATTCCATATATATCTGTTGTTCCTTTTTGTTTAGTTATCACTTTATTTCCTTCTTTCTAAAATCTAGACTTATTATAATAATTTATCAAGGATTAGTCAACTTATCAAAGTTAGTTTTTCCTTTAAGTCTTAGTTACGATATTAACATATGTTTGTATAGACTGTCAACATATTTTTTACAAGAAATAAACAAAAAGAACTAAGTCGTTTCTTTAACGTTAGTCCTCTTTCTTATTAAACTCCAATCATTCATATTATAATAATATTCATCAGTATAATGAGTTTTCTCATTAGATTTAGGAGTTGCTATCCTTAGTGTATCTCCATTTACTTCAATCTTTAATGCTACAACACTAACTAAAAATCCTGAATAATAATCGTCAAAATAAATTGGAATCTCGTCATTTATCAGCCTATCCCCATCATAATTAATGATATATAACTTACTATCTTTAATATAACTAACAAACTTTTCATATACTTCTAAGTAGCTAATGGTGTCTTCTTTTAAAATATTAACCCCTTCACTATTATATAAACGATAATAATATGTATTATACTTATTCTTATCTTCTATCTTTGTTTTCATTAAAACATGATTATCTATCAAATATACTTTATCAATTACTTCATTTATCGCAATTGTACTACTCTTATCATTAGGGTTATAAACATAATAACTATCTTTATCTTGTATTATATATAACTTTGTATCTTTATCAAAAGTTATATAATCATGAGTATAATCTTCCGCATTACTAACCTTACCCTTAATTACTTGATCAATTCCCCATTTACCATTCTTTTTTACAATGTATCTACTATTATCTAACTTACCCAAAGAATTTTCGACATAAGAATATCTAATATCTTCATACTTAGCAATTATCTTCTTAGCATTTATATCATATAAATATATTACCTTTTCTAAGGCCTCAGTATCCTTATTTCGATACTCAGTAATAAAGACATATCTATTTTCCGTAATACCCATCTTATACTTCGTATATTTATCACTATCCGTTGGATATATTATCGACTCACTTATTTCACAATCATTTTCACTTAGTAAGCACTTATATGTATCAAGTAAATTTTTATCATTATCATAAAAGAATAATACTCCATTAATTTTCTCTTGGTACAAAGGATTACTTGGTATATCATAACCCGTTTCTATTTCTGGCAAATCAGGATCATTTACTCTATTTAATACATTATCCATCCTAATACCACTCCAAATAGGAACCATCTCATTATCTTTAATAGTCTCTCTATTATATTCTCTAAATACCCATCCAATAGACATCTTAGTAGTAACATACCCATCATCATATTCTTTAGTATTTACTCCTAAAAGTATTAACGGGTCATCCCCATTTTTATAACGATTTATATCTATTAAAAGAATAATAAAGTATATTAAAATTAAAACTAAAATACTTACTGTCACTATTCTACGTATTAAAAGTCTCCTCTTACGAGCATCATTAGCTTTCTTCGTTTCATAAGCATCATACATTTCTCCTGACGATTCGTTATACATAAAATCCTCCTTATTTATTCTTACTTTCAAGTATTATTGTTATTGGTCCATCATTATTTATATTTACTAACATATCAGCTTGAAAAATACCTTCGGCAACAAAAATATTTTTACGTAACATCTCATTAAACATCAAATAGTATTTCTTAGCCATTACTGGCTCCATAGCATCGATATAACTAGGTCGATTGCCTTTTTTCGTATTAGCACATAATGTAAATTGTGATATTGATAAAATACTTCCCCCATTATCTAAAATGCTCTTATTCATAACTCCATTACTATCATCAAATATTCTTAAATTTAACACTTTCTTAGCCATATATTCTAAGTCTTCTAATGTATCTTCCTTAGTTATCCCCACTAATAATACTAATCCATTATCAATTTGACCAATAATCTTACCATCAACCGTAACACTCGAATACTTACTACGTTGTACTACTACTCTCATTAATTATTAACCCTTTCTACGTTTTTAACAAATTTTAACTTTTGTAAAGCATTAATAAAACCATTTAGTTTATCAACTGAACTTATTTTAACAGTTATTTTATATACTGTTTCAATTTGTTCTTCCTTAGTATTAAATGAATCTATATATATGTCTTTGGTTGACGCTAAAGAGATTATATCTAATAAATAATTTTTACCACTTACAGTTCTTATTACTAAGTCAGTATAATATTCACTTGTTGTATTAACATTCCATGATACATCAATTAATCTCTCCGTATTAGAAACATTCTTACAATCACTCTTATGAATAGTTATACCCTCACCCTTAGTAATATATCCCACAATATCATCACCCTTAATAGGCTTACAACACTTAGCAATAGAGACCTTAATATCGCCAAAACCACTAACAATAATATCACTCTTATAATCAGTTTCATTTTGCTTCTTACGATTGCCAACACGTTCTAATAAGATATCTTGAACATCTTTCTTATCTTGATAAATTATGTTTAAAATGTATGTTGGGGTAAATCTTAAAGAACCAATAGATAAATAAATATCATCTAAATTATCCAGTTTTAAATCTTTACATATCTTATTAATATTATCTTGATTTAAAACTTCACTAATACTTAATTTACGTTTTCTAATCTCTCTTTCTAAAAGAGCCGTTCCCTTCTTTATATATTCTTCTCTATCTTGTTTTGAAAAATACGATTTTATTTTATTTTTTGCTTGACTTGTTTTAACAAAGTTTAGCCATTCTTTTGAAGGAGTTCCTGAATTACTAGTTTTGATACTTACAATATCACCATCTTGTAACTTATGATCTAGTGGTACCATAATATCATTTACTATTGCCCCTACGGTTGTATCTCCAACTTTAGAGTGAATACGATATGCAAAATCTACCGGGGTAGCAAAAGCTGGTAATTCTACAACATCACCCTTTGGTGTAAAACAATATATCATACTTCCTAAAGCTTCATTTGATATTTCTTTAGAAATTTCACTATCCGCTAAAGATTCCCCATGTTGTTCAATTAAGTTTCTAAATAATTCTAATTTTTGTTCAAAGACATTTTGAACACCACCAGCTGTATGTTCTTTATATGACCAGTGCGAAGCAATACCTTTTTCCGCTATCTCATCCATTTCATGAGTTCTTATTTGAACTTCATATACATAACCACCAATTCCAAAGATTGAAGTATGCAAAGATTGATACATATTCTCTTTTGGCATGGCAATATAGTCCTTAAAACGCTTAGGAATTGGTCTAAATTTCGAATGAATTAGGCCAATAGCTAAATAACAATCACTTACTTTATCCACGATTATTCTTAAAGCCAAGATATCATAGATTTCATTCCATTTCTTACCCTTGGCCATTTTTTCATAGATACTATGAACACTTTTAACTCGGGCCTTGATATAGAATGATATTCCTTGTTCACTTAAAAGTGTTGCCAAAGTTTGTTTCATTTCATCTAATTCTTCATTTAATGTTTCTCTCGAATCATTAAGTTTTTCTAATATATCATTATATACATCAGGTTTAGTATATTTTAAAGATAAATCTTCTAGTTCACTTTTAATGGAGTTAATACCTAAACGATGGGCAATTGGAATTAATACCGATATTGTTTCATTAGCTTTTTGTTTTTGAGTCTCAGGATCTAATGCCCATATAGTACGCATATTATGTAATCTATCAGCAAGTTTTATAAATAATACTCTAACATCCTCTGATAAACCAACTAAAACTTTTCTTAAATTTATGGCTGAAGCCTCTTTATCATCACTTAAAGTTAGTCTATTTATCTTCGAGATACATTCTACAATTCCTGCTATCTCACTACCAAATTCATTTTTTATATCTTCATAAGTTGACCCACCATGATTAATTGTTTCATGAAGTAAAGCTGCACTTATTGTTACATAATCAACATTTAAATCTGTTAAAATATAGGCGACATTAACTGGATGACTTATATAATCTTCCCCACTTAGTCTTTTTTTGCCTTCATGACACTTTGCTGCATACTTATATGCTTTAGTAATTGTATCTAATTCATTACTCTTTGTTATATAAGACGCTACTGTATCATAAAGTTTATCAAACGTTACCTCTTCGTAACTCTTATCTATCTCATTCATATTATCACTCTCTTTATAGTAATTCATTATATTTATCTTTAGTTTTAGGTAGTTCACTAACTGGATTATTATTTTCTATTCTTTTTAAGACATAATCTCTAAAATAATCACTATTAGTATTTAATATATCATCAACCATTGCCGCTAAAGATAAATTATTAGTATTTAACCATTTAGTATTTCTTAAGTATTCCCATATATCTTCTGTTGTTACATAATCTATATGTTTTCTTTTTAATTCTAAATACTTAGAATTTAATGCTGGTTTTAATCTTGTTTTTAATTCTAATAAACTATTAAATTTTAATTCATTTTGCATATTTATCTCCTTGTATTTTTACTAATTACCTCATAATTTGCATATCCATTATCATTATAATTAACTGTATAATTTAAATCATATAAGTTTCTTAATTCTAATATTGTTTTTAATGTCACCATCATTGCTTCAAAGTTAGCTACCATTGTTGGTACATAGTTTCCTTTATAGTCTCCGTATGGTGCTATTGGGTTTCCACCCATTTTCGATAGTTCTAGAATAAATGATGCAGCATATTTACTTCTTAGTACATCTCCAAATCCGGTTACTTTATCTGGATGTCCCATAACCTTGTAAGCATTATTTGTACCCGTTAATTCTTCATAAACATTTCCTGTTTTTCTCGAATACTCTGTAGCAATACGGTTATTAATATAGAAGTTGAAGTTTTTAACTTTACTATCATCATCTACGGGATAAGTATAAAGCATTCCACCTGTACCATGGCAGTTAAATAATGCGGCATATTGATGCTCTTGTTCTTGGTCTTGGACGTATTTTAATATAGCCTCATTTTCTGGACAATATTGAAAATCTTCTTCCATGCTAATATTTGGTAGCCCAATTGGGCCATTAACACTCTTCAAAATATGATTATCTCTAAGTTTAGCATAAACATTACCATACTTAGCTATTCTTTCCTTAGTTATTTCATAAAAGTAAGGATTATTATCATTTAGATTTATTCCATCACTATTAGCAAAAAAGTTAGCTAACGTTCCCACGGGAAATAATCCGTCTTTATACATTGCTTTTAACTTGTTCTTTAAATTTACATGAGCTTCATCATATTCAGGGAATAAATCCAAATTAACCCCATTAAACATTTGCGTATGATATCTTATATTATCTACTTCTTTTACCTCTCCAAAGTTATTTTGCCATTCCCTGTCTACTAACTCATCTAATTTATTTTTATTAACAAAATAATAATTACTTAAAAATTTTTTCATACTATCTAAAGTTATATTCTTATTTAGATATTTTTGCCAAAAGAAATTAGTAATATCTTCCTTAGTACCAGCATTACTAAACTCAGTAACAAAACTATTTAATATTTTATTTACTTTATTAACTTTAATGTCATCTTCTCTATAGTATGACCAATATTTCTTAGAAAAAGTTTCTATTTCTTGATGTGTCATATTACCCATTAATTGTTCCAAAGCATAAGTTGTTGTAAAATAGCCTTCGGGGTTTTGACAAGGTATAAAATCTATCGTATAAATTGCTGGGTTAAAATTTCTAAACGATCCTTTCCCTAAACTTAAATTTTGCATTAATTGAGTTACAAAATCAACGCCAATTATTTCATTACCATGAGCTCCACCCATATAAGTTACATGAATTGGTCCTTTTCCTATTTTATAATGCTCAATAGGAAAGCCACATGATGTATATCCTAAATTTTCTAATTTTTCTACTGGATAAACATTATCTGGATTATTTAATATTTTATTTAATCTCTTTATATATTTAGGATAACTAAGTATCTCATAATCTATATCGTATTGCATTTTACTTCACCACCATCATTTTATCAAATTTTTATCTAAATGTCTTTACTTAGTAGATAAAAAGTACTAATTTCTTAGTACCTTTGTTTATCCTATGTATGTTATTCTAGCATAGCCATTACCTTTTTTGGCACAGTTTGATGTTGGCGTTTCTTCAGCGCATGTTGTCGATATAGTTTTAGTACTTTCTTCAGTACTTTCTTCGCAGTTGTAGCAATACATAGCTTTATTGGTTAATAGAGAGTTTCCTATATAGCCGGAACCGCCACCGGAACCATTGTGTGCACTAGCACCGCCACCATAAAAGCCTCCGCCACCACCAGAAGCACCTACTTTACCGCCATCACCGCCATGGCCAAAACCTCCAACAGCTCCACGCATGGTACCAGCAGTTCCAGCTGAAGTTTGAGTTCCACCGCCGCCTGGCAATTTGCTAGCATATTGAACTGACATAAATCCATCAACCCCTTTATATCCACCAGCATGTCCACCATTAGCAGCATAGTTAATATCTTTCCAAGAATAAGAACCGCCGCCACCCCCGGATACGATCAAAATATCATTGATGTTATCTTTCAATGAAGATAACAATCCGGATGTCAATGCAATATGAGTAGCTCCACCACCAGTTCCAGCATTATCATTATCTAAATTAGAAGAAATAGAAGTGCCGCCTCCGTTGTATCCGCCAGAGCATTCAGCTCCAAATAAAGGATTTGGGCCAGGTAAAGTACAATCACCACCGGCACCACCAACATCAAAATAAATTATTTCATCTTTTTTTAAATAAACCATTCCAGATGAATAGGAGCCATAGCCACCAAACATATTATTTTTTCCATACATAAGTGTATTGCCACCTTGGGCTCCCCACGTTTCTAACTTATAAGTACCAGAAACTGGAGCAACAAAAGTCTGTTCAGTACCTGTATAATCAAAATCAACAGACTTAGTAGGTGTTGCAACCACTACAACCTTAGATCTAAAAGACTTATTCATCGCATCAGTAGTCATTGGTGTTGCTTCATCCATCCATAACCTTAAAAAATAATTAATACTAGCATTTGGTCCCAAAGAACCGGTTGCAAGGACTCTAGATTCCACCGAATTACTATAATAATTATCCGTAGAACTTAAAGAAGCCATATTAACATAAGACTTATCATTAACCATAGTCATAATATACTTAGATGCTAAAGTACTACCCTCTAACTCTTCTAAATTAAGACTATAACCCATCATAGAATTACAAGTATTATTAATAGTAAAAGTATAAGGAGTTAATTTCTTACCTTCTTCATTCATAATAGGTATTTGTTTTTCTAACTTTATTACATTTTCTTCATTAGAAATAGATAAATTTAAACAAGAAGACTTAACAATATTCTTATTAGTTTGATTAACACTTACCATATAATAAGCATAACTTATCCCCACTAATAAAGAAACCCCAAATAATACCCCTAAAACACTTAAAACAATAATATATTTCTTATTCATATATATACACCTTCTACTAGTTTACCCCAAAAATTATTAAAATACTCATAACTAACGCATTGCATTTTGCATGACATTCTACTTCATATTGAGTATAACACAAAATATCATATTTTCACACAAAAACTTACAATACTTCTATTGTAAGAAGTTTTATCTTAATATAAAGCTTTTGCTGCTTAGAATATTATTTAATACATATATTTAATAAGAGGTTAAATATGAAGAATAACTTTTTAAGAGGTGCCTTAGTATTATGTTTAGGCGGTTTTATTACTAAAATATTAGGTTTTATTATTAAAATTATGTATACTCGCACTATTGGTACTGAAGGATTAGCATTATATACTTTAATTATGCCTATATATAGTCTAATTGTTACTATTGCTGGCTTTGGTATGCCTATTGCTATTTCTAAGTTAGTAGCAGAGGCTAAAACTAGAAGCAAAGTAATCTTAAGTCAAGGTATTATTATCTTATTAATTTTAAATTTTTCTATTATGTTATTAGTTATTCTTTGTAGTGATTTTATTGCTAATTTTTTGCTTAATGAACCCCGAGTTAAAATTTTAATAATAGGTGCCGTACTAGCAATGCCCCAAATGGCTCTAGCCTGTGTCTTTAAAGGATACTTCTATGGTAAACAAAGAATGCTTCCTAATACTATATCTAATATTATTGAACAAACTATAAGAATAATATTTATTATTTTCTTCTTACCCTACTTTGTTAGTAAATCAATTATCCTAGGTATCTTATCATTCTTACTTATTAATATTCTAACTGAAACAGCTAGTATTTTAACCTTTATGTTCTTATTACCTAAAAACATTAAAATAAATATAACAGATATTAAATATAACTCTTATTATTTTAAAGATTTATTATTTACATCTATTCCCTTAGTATCTTCTAGAATAATTGGTAACATTGGTTATTTCTTTGAACCTATTATTTTATCTAAAACTATGTTATTTATTGGCTATACCCAAGAATTCTTTTTATTAGAATATGGTATATATAATGGTTACTCAATTGCCTTACTTCTAATGCCTTCTTTTCTAATTCAAGCTTTATGTACGGCTTTAATTCCCGAAATAAGTAAATTCAAATCTCTTCATAATAATAAAATGATTAAAAAAAGAACTAAAGAAGCCTTATTTAGTTCATTCTTACTTGGCTTAGTATCAACTATTATTGTTGTATTAGGAAGAAACTTCTTTCTAAATTTAATTTATAATACATCTTATGGTGCTGATTATATATTTTATCTAGGTTTCTTCTTTCCCCTATATTACTTAGAAGCTCCTTTAAGTAGTATCTTACAAGCTCTAGGATATGGTACATATGCTTTAAAAACTACTACTCTAGGAGTTATTATCAAGTTAGCATCTATGTTTATCTTCACTTTATTTCATATTGGTTTATATGGTTTAGTTATTAGTGAAGCTATTGATATTATCTTTGTTGTTGTTTTCAATATGCGATTGTTATTAAAATGTTTTAATAGTAGTAAATATTAATATATGATATATTTCATGTATTTGTTATCTTTTTGTGTATTTTGCTCTTGCTATCAATTCAGTATAATGGTATACTTTTAGTGGAAGTACCCAGTAGTTGGTGTGTTGCCTCAAAACTATACTTTTTCAAGTATTAGAGAAGAGGTGATAGTATGAAATATGATTTAAATTCATTTATTAAGGATTGTATGTCTTTATTTAAACGAACGTCAATTATATTAACTATTATTGCTTTTATCCTCTTATTTAGAGATAAAAGCGAATAGAAAAATACACCTAACTAATTGTTAGGTGTAACCTATTTTAAACCGGTAACACCCAACATTCTCAGATTGGGTATTTCCTTTTTTATTATATGAAGTTTCCTTCATCCATATACATGGTAACACATTTTTATTAATAATTCAAGCATATTCTATTTACATTCAGTAACAAAATGATTACACGCTTTTTTAGTAAAAAAGCCTAATATAGTTGATGCATTAAATTTACTTAAGCGAACGTTAATTATATTAACTATTATTACTTTTATCTTTTTACTTAAATTCTAAAATAATCAAGAATACATCAACTAATTATTAGGTGTAAACATTAAAACATGGCAACAACCAACATTCGCAGATTGGGTATTTCCTCTATGAATGAAATTATCTTCATCCAATTACATAATATCATAATATTTACATTTAGTCAAACATTATTTCAATTATATTACAATGTTAAGTTATCACTATACATATTTAGATACTAATTATATAAACCCCAATACACCAAAAAACGCCTAACCCAAAAGCTAGACGTTTCTTAAGTTCCACATTCAATTCTAACTAACACTGAATGAGCTTTCGTTTCTTATTTAATAGTTCTAAATTAAATAATTGTTTAGCAGAGCTGGTCTTTACATTAAAGGCAATATCGCAGACCTTTCTTTTTTAAAGAACGGTATTACCTTCAATTACATATTATCATAAAACTTAAATAATAGCAAGTACAAATTTAACAAATATTATTCCGATTATAATAAAATAATAAAGCTAAATAAATACTAACATTAGTTGAAATTAAAACATGCCCCGCAATTAAAGAGATTAATAATCCTAATATAAATGTATATTTATATACTCCACTTAGTTTAGTATCTTTAACTGAGTTATACATAAATACTAAGTAAAAAATAAAACCTAAAATACCTAAAGTAAATAAAATATCAAATAAATCTATTTCAACTCCTTTAAGACTTATTAAAATACTCTTACCTATACCAAAAATATAATAAAGCGGTCCTAACCCCCTAACTTCATTAAAAATATTAACAACAAATTCTAATCTACCACTAAAAATCATTTTATTTATCCCATAGTAACTAAATATATTACTACTATCTATTTTAAAATAATCTAATGCTAAAGCAATATTCTTATATAACGGTGTATGAGGTAATATTAAACATCCAAGTATTAATATTAACACAACTACTCCAATAAAACATATCTTATATTTCCAAGAAAACTTTTTATAATATTTATACAAAAAAGGAATTAACAAATATAATAATGTCATAATAAACCCTAAAAGCATTGTTTTAGTTCCTACTAAGTAAGCACATATAAAGCTTAAAATAATACTAATACCACTAATAATATATTTTTTACATCTAAGTAAATAATCTAATACTACAGGAAACAATATAACTAATATAGCACTTATCTCATTTGCTCCATAAAATAACCCATAATACCCTGATTTTTCTGGATAAAACTCCCAAGCATAATATCCAAATCCTAAAATAAAAGGTCCAATAATCAAACTAATATAAAGATAATAGATAAATACCAATAACTTAGTATTTAAATACTCAGTCTTATAGCTTTTAAAAAACATGATTAAGAAACCTAGATAAAACACCTGCATTAAATTAGCAACTTCCACACTTAAACTATTCTTAAATACTAAATACTGCATTGCTATTTCTAAAACACAATAAACTAAATATAAATAAATAATCTTTCTATCTTTCTTTTCTTTCCATAAATAATATAAAACATACAAGAAAAATAACCCTCGTACTAAAGCAGATATTGATATAAAACTCCAATTATTCTTAATTTGAATACAGGTTAAAGCATCCAACAAGGGTTGACAAACTAAAAAGAGTACCAATAAATACTTTTTTGCTTTATCTAACATGGTTTAACTCCCTTATCTATGTAATCTTCTATTAACTTAATCATATTATTAGTATTACTTTGATACTTCTTTGGTTTAAATTTATTTATCTTTTTTAAACATTCATGAAATTCTTTATTATCTAACGCTGTTAAAATAAAACCATCTTTATTAAACTCAGTTGTTATTTGTAATTGATGATCATTATTATGTTCTTTATACTTAGATAAACGGGGTACAGCAATAATCTTTTTGCCTTTCTTTAAACCATCAAATATTGAACCAACTCCACCATGTACAATCAAAAAAGAAGCCTTATCAATTAACTTTTCTAACTCATCTTTAGGTAAATAATCAAATACTTTCATATTCTTAGAACTATATTCTGTATATCCAGCCTGAACAATAACTTCTTCCTTAATCGTTTTATTTTCTATTTCTTTTTCAACCATATCTAATAGTCTTTTAAAACTCTTATCTTGTGTTCCTAACTCTACTAAAATCATAATTATCCTTTCTAATATATCCACCCACCATAAGTTGCCTTAGGATATAACTCTAACATTGATGGCCATTGAACAATAAAAAGATCTGCAAAATGATATATTAATCTTCCTGTTATTGTCTTAGTCTTGATGTTAGCAAATGTCTCAATATAAATAATCTTACTACCAAAAATCTTACCTAGACAACACATTGGTCCAGCCGTATGAGCCCCGGTAGTAACTATATATTTTGGTCTTAATTTAATAAAATAATATAAACTTATAAAACAGTTAGCTAGTAATTTAAAGGGATAAGATATCGGATGATCTTTAGTTCCATATATTAAATAATTAACCTTACCAGGATATACTTTCTTTAAATATTGATCTGATTTAGTATTCTCCGTAATAATATGATAATCATACTTAGAAAACATCTCTTTAAGCATTAACATTTCACTAAGATGTCCCCCTGTACTAGCAATAAATAATACTTTTCTTTTCATATAATCCTCTATCCTAGTAGTTTTATCCACATTTTTTTTACTTCGTCTTTTGAATATTTCATTGCTGTAGTCCTAGCATTTTCTCCCATTTTCTTTAATTTTTCTGGGTTATTTAAAAGTTTTAACGCTTTATCAGCCATTTCATGTTCATTACGATTTTTAATCAAATATCCGTTTACCCCATTATTAATCAACTCTCTGGCTCCTTCTGCACAAGAAAACGCAATTACCGGTATCCCATGACTCATCGCTTCAATTAATACTAAGCCAAAAGATTCTGTATAAGATGTCATTAAGTAAAGGGAAGTCTTTTCATATAGTTTATTTAATTCTTCAAAATCTAAATACCCAGGCATTTTTACTTTCCTTGAAATATTATTATCTACGATATTCTTAAATATTTTATCTTTTTGACTACCGTCCCCTACTAAATTTAAATAAGCCTCCCCATCTTTAAGTTCTATAAGTTTAAATACTGAAACTAAGTCTAAAAAACCTTTTTCTGGTTCTAATCTTCCTACACTGATAATATTTTTATTATCTAATTTATTTACTTTTTTAGGTAACGCTTCTAAAAAATTAGGTACATACTCTACTTGACACTTAATATCATTCTTTTTAAAGTCTTCACTATAAATACGCTTCAATTCTTTAGAAACTACCACTAACTCATCTAAATGCTCACAAGAATTTCTTACTTTTTTCATGATAATTTCGTCGCCATGAGGGTGATTATGTTCCCATCCAATAGCTCTAACTCCGGCATTACGATACTCTCCTAAGTACTTATTAGTATAATCTCTCGTACTAATGATGATATCACTATCGCATGCATCAATCGCATCAATTAAAACTTTTCTTTTTATTCTAAGAATATTTAAAGCCTTAATTGCTTCTTTGATAATTTTAAAGATATTAACTCTCTTAAGTGCATATTTAAAATCATTCTTATTAGGCACAACCTTGCTTAAATATCTTATATGAACTCTTGGGTCAATCTCAAAGGCTGGTTCTTCATATAATTTATATATTGCAAGTATCTCTACTTTATAAGTATCTACTAAACTATTAGCTAAAGCTGCAATGCATTTTTCAATACCCCCATATCCTAAATGTAATGCTAAAATAGTTATTTTCTTCATGTTCCCACCTATCCCTACCTTAATTATAAAGCAAACTATAATTGTAAGTAAAGAAAAAATGAGTGCAACCACACTCAACCTTACTTTCTCTTAGCTAATACCTTTTGTTTTTCTGGCTTTAAACTAGGTAATGTTTTTCCCATTGAATAAATATACCAGTCATTTAAAGTTTTCTTAATTTTATTATATAAATATAATCTATACATAATACAATAGGGCTTTCTTGAAATAGTATCAATTTCTTTAAGTAAATAATTAATTTCTTTAGTAGATGCAAAAGCCTTAAAATAATCAATAAACCCCTCTAAATCATTAGTAAAATATAATCTTTCCATATCATGATAATTACTAAAGAAACTTTCCAGCATTTTGCTTATCCTGCTTTCTAAGAAATAAGCTTTCTCCATATGATTTTTATATAATATTCTAGCCGTTAAAGTTTCTGTATATCCTTCATTTAACCCTATTCCAAAATATTTCTTATTTTTTCCTTGGGATACGGATAAACCAGTATAATCAATATCATTATCGTAGTCATAATAAGAAGATGCCATATGCATAAATTCATGAGCCATTGCCCCTTTACTTAAATAGCGAATTCTATTAGCACTAACCATATAAGCCCCGTCCATATCACTAAACATAGCTTTCAAAAATGGCATTCTTTCTAGCCAAAGATCTTCTAAGTTATAAAACATATTCAAAGTTACATTTTGATCTATTTTACTTAAATAAGTATATAATTTACTTGCGTATTCTCTTATATATTTATTCTCTTGCCATAATAGCTTTTCTTCATTACTAAGCATATCATAAGTAGTTGGTATATTAACTGTTAATATAACTTTTTCCATACTTCAAAACCCCTTTAATGCTTTTATATTCTACATCAAATTTATCCAAAAGTAAAGTTTTTCTTATTTTGTTAATCTTTAGCTTGCTATTAGTATTAATTTATTGTATATCATTCTTACGAGGGAACGTCAATGAAGATTTACTTCTAGGCGTTTCCTTTTATCTTATTTAAAAACACCTAACACTCAAGTTAGATGTTAATCTTAATTATTATCTTTTATCTCAAAATCTTCTAAAGTACCATTTTCGGTTAGTATTTTATTTACTTTACTAGTTGCATCGTTTAACTTATCGCCACAAGTCTTAGCTAACTTCATTGCTTCACTATACTTACTAATTGCTTGATCTAAATCAACATTTCCAGCTTCTAATTCCTTAACAATGCTTTCTAATTCAGTTAAAGATTCTTCAAAACTTTTATTTTTTTGTTCAGCCATTTAACTCATCCTTTCCTATTACACTACATTTTAATTTACCTTCACTAAGTTCAATATCCACTACATCATCTAAGTTAACATCATGACTATTTTTAATTACTTTACCATTAGATTTAACGATACTATACCCACTACTTAATAATTTCATTGGGTTTAATACTTCAATAGTTTTCAATAATAACTCATATTGATGTTTCTTCTTATCAAACATACTTTGAGGACTTTTTAAAATTTTATTATTAATAACTTTTTCATACATTAACTTAGCATGATTTAATTTATTAGCCATATACTGATTTAAATAATCAATATAACTATCTAACTTTTGTTCTTTGATTTCATATAAACTCAAAGGATTTTTTAAAACAAATGAATTTTGTAAACTTTCTAACTTTATTCTATTTTTCTTAATAATATTGGTTACTGCTTCATTAGCTCTAATTTTATACTGTTCGATTAAGCTTTTTAAATCCACTAAATTAGGTACTGCCATTTCGGCTGCTCCAGTTGGTGTTGGTGCCCTTAAATCAGCAACATAATCTGCTATTGTAAAATCTATTTCATGTCCAACAGCACTGATTACCGGTATTTTCGAGTTATAGATAGCCCTAGCTACAATTTCTTCGTTAAATGCCCATAAATCTTCAATCGAACCCCCACCACGGCCACAGATTATGACATCTAAATCATATTCTTGGGCTTTATTAAGTTGCTTTACCACTGACTCTTTAGCACCTGTTCCTTGAACTAAAGCTGGAAAAAGAATAGTCTCACATATAGGATATCTTCTTTTTATTGTACTTAAAATATCCCTTATAGCAGCCCCTGTTGGTGCCGTTATAATTCCAATTTTCTTAGGAAACCTAGGTATAGGTCTTTTATGTTCTTTATTAAATAACCCTTCTTTAGCTAATTCTTTCTTTAATCTTTCAAATTCTAAGTAAAGATTACCAATTCCATCTAGCTCCATAGAATCAACATAAATTTGATATGACCCCGTAGCTTCATATAAAGCAATACGCCCACTTACTAAAACTTTCATCCCATCTTCCGGTTCAAAAGCCACACTCTTAGCACTTGAAGCAAACATTACCGCCGCTATCCTTGAATTTTCATCCTTTAATGTAAAGTAAAAATGACCTCTAGTATGATGTTTAAAATTTGATATTTCCCCTTTTAAATAAACACGATTTAAATGAGTATCCATATCAAATTTAGCTTTTATATAACGATTTAAATCACTAATTGTAACATACTTTATATTCATAATTACTCTTTTATCATTTTATCTAATACAGCATTAATCATTTTTCTTACATCATCATCACTGTATTTTTTAGCCATCTCAATAGCTTCATTAATTACCACAATTGGTGGTGTATCAGTATACTTTAACTCATAGATAGCCATTTTTAAAATAGCCGCTCCAGTTCTATCGATTCTATCGATACTCCAGTCTTTCATATACTTATTAGCTTCCTTAATAATATCACTCTCATAAGTAATAACGCCATAAACAATATCTCTTACAAATTCATTATCAATATCTAAATTTTCTCTAATAATTTCTTCTACACTATAATCAATATTTTGTTTTCTATTAATATCAATTTGATATAAAATTATCATTATTTTCTCTCTAAGTTCACTTCTCGTTTTCATTATAACCTCCTTAAATATTGTATCAAACATTTATTTGCTAGTCAATTTATTTTTTATAATATAAACATGGTTTAGCAATTCTTCTTACTAATCCTCCAACAGCATAACATTCATTAACCTCTCTAATTTCCGTCTTTGAACTATATGCTTTGCAAATTTTTACTCTAGCTTTCGGCCCAGATAAATCAACTATAAATTGATATGCTGGATACCCGTTTTTATCATTTAAATATATTAAATAATTTTCATTATTTCTTTTTACAACATCACTAATTTCTAAGTTAGCATATTTATCTTCTAAGTTTAATCTTTCTAACACTTTCATAATATACATATATTCACTAAGTTTCATTACTTCACACTTTCTTTTTTATCCATTATTTCTTTTAATTTATATAAAGAATTTAACGCATCTATTGGTCTTAAATTATCGACATTAATATTCTTTAACTCTTCTTCAACTTCACTCTTAATATATTGAATTTCTGTTTTTACTTCGGGCTTTTGTTCTTCAGGTGCTTCTTCGTCATCAAAGAAACTTACTTGTTCCACCTTTTTATTCTTCGTATCTTTAGCTTCATAAACACTTAATATTTCACTAGCTCTCTTTAATAGTTCTTCTGGCATATGAGCAAGCTTAGCAACATGTATACCATAGCTCTTATCAATTGGGCCACTTACTACTTTATGTAAGAACGTTACTTCACCATTCTCTTCATGAGCATCAACATGAACATTTTTAATTGTACTCATTTCTTTTGATAACGCGGTTAGTTCATGGTAATGGGTTGAGAACAAAGTCTTACAACCAATATTTTTATTAACATATTCTAATATAGCTTGCGCTAAACTCATGCCATCATAAGTTGCCGTTCCTCGTCCTAGCTCATCAAATAGTATTAATGAACTTTTAGTAGCATTAAGTAAGGCATTACAGGCTTCTTTCATTTCTACCATAAACGTTGACTCACCAGATACTAAATCATCACTGGCTCCAATACGGGTAAATATCTTATCTATAATTGGTAATGTTGCCTCTTTTGCTGGAACATAAGATCCCATTTGAGCCATTAAAATAATAATTGCAAGCTGTCTCATAAATGTTGATTTACCACTCATATTAGGTCCCGTAATTAACAACGTATTAGTATTTTCTTTCATAATACAATCATTAGCGACGTACCCATTTTTACTAACTACTTCAACAACTGGATGTCTTCCGTCTTTAATTATTATCTCATGTTTATCAGTTAATACTGGTTTTACTAGGTTATATTCTTCGGCACATACCGCAAGTGATAATATTGCATCTAACTCACTAAGTATCTCCGCATCACGCTTTAATTCAAATATCTTCTTTCGTACCGTCTCTTTAATTTCCATAAATAACTGGTATTCAATATCAATTATTCTTTCTTCGGCATTAAGAATTAAAGCCTCTTTTTCTTTTAATTCTGGTGAAATAAACCTCTCACAGTTTGTTAAAGTTTGTCTTCGTTCCCAGCCAAAATCAGTTTGAACCATCTTACTTTGTCCTTTAGAAACTTCAATATAGTAACCAAATATCTTATTATATCCTACTTTAAGATTTTTAATTCCCGTATCATTCTTTAATTTTTCTTCAAAAGACGCTATAAAGTCTTTACCACCACTTCTAATACTTCTTAACTCATCTAAATCACTATTATAACCATTTTGAATTAAAGCTCCATCTTTCAAGGTTATCGGTGCATCAGGATTAATCGCTTTCTCTAATAACTCATAGATATCTCTTAATTCGTCTAACTCTTCATTAAACCCAAGTTCTCTCATATATTCCTTAATTTCTGGAATATAAGCTAAACTATTCTTAATTTGTAATAAGTCTCTAGCATTTAATGATCCGGTATTTAACTTACCACATAGTCTTTCTAAATCATATACTTCATATAATTTTTCTCTTAACTGTTCTTTAATAATAAACTCGGTATTAAGTTTTTCTATCTTTTCATATCTCTTATTAAGTTCAGTTTTATCTTTTAAAGGATGTAATAACCAACTCTTTAACTTTCTAGAACCCATAGCAGTCTTACATTTATCTAATAACCATATTAAAGAATAAGTTCTTTCTTTTAATCTTAAAGTCTCAAATAACTCTAAGTTTCTTACTGTATGAATATCCATACTTAAATATTCGTCTTTATCAACAATCTCTACATTAGTAATATGACTTAAATCTTTCATATTAGTAATTACTAAATAATATAGTAAATGTTTAATACCCATAATAATCTTACTATCTTTTATATCTTTATATAAGTATTCATAATCACTCTCTAAGTAAGAATTACTATAACTTATTTCTATCCCATAAGTATTCTTTAAATCATTTATTAACTTAGAATTTTCACTATCCGTTAGTATTACTTCCTTAACTCCCAAGTTTAATATTTCATTCATCAATGTTATATCGTCTCTTTTTATAGTTAAAGAATTCATTTCCCCAGTAGATATATCACTATAAGTTAGAACATAACTATTTCCAAAATCTAATATACTAGCTATATAATTATTATCTTTAGGTTTCATCATTTCATAATCAGTTAATGTCCCTCTAGATATTACTTGTACTACTCCTCTTTTAACCATTCCCTTAGTACTCTTAGGATCTTCTAGTTGTTCACATATTGCTACTTTATATCCTTTATCAATAAGTTTTTCAATATAGGGTTTAACAGAATGAAAAGGAACTCCACACATAGGAATTCGTTCTTTTAATCCTGCGTTCTTTCCAGTCAAGGTTAATTCTAGTTCCCTAGATGCAGTCTCTCCATCTTCAAAAAATAATTCATAGAAATCTCCTATACGATAAAATAGTAACTCATCTAAATGTTTATTTTTAATATCTAAGTACTGTTGCATCATCGGACTTAGTTCTTCATATTTTACTTCATTTCTTTTCATACACAAATCACTAACTTAGTATATCATACTTCTTGGTTTTTGGTACTTTTTCTTGATATAAAAAGAAGAAAATCGTTTATATTGATTTTCTTATCGTTTTACCATGGTTTAAGTAAGTATTTATACCTTATTATTGACTGCAGCTGCTAAAGGACACTAAGGACAACTCGAAAAGATCTTCTATTATAACTCTCGCCATAAGTTACATCAAAGGCAAAAAGCCCAGAACCATCACCATCATTGTAGTAGCTACCACGGACCATCCAAGGGTAATCAGAGTTTATAGATACGTTATAATCTCCGTACCAAGCATTTGCTCCTCTTGATCTAGACTTTAATATTTCTTTTGTGGCATCTCCTAAATGATATTTTGTAAAATCATTATTTGAGCTAGTTCCCACATATTTGTCATAATATTTGGCTTCTGGCATTGAGCTAAATCCAGAATTTTTTCTCGTGTCGTCATAGTTTCCCATGACATATTCAGAAGAACCACCGGACATATCATAGATTCCGTAAATATTACCAGTAGTTGAGGCATTTACTCCTGTTGCTGTATTCCAAGCATTACAGGTTGATGCTCCACTTGCACTTACACTTGATCCAGCACAACCAGTAG